>CAJKEB010000008.1 GCA_905198865.1 uncultured Eubacteriales bacterium | reverse complement strand
GCAATTAAATATTTAATGTTGGGTAATTTAAAATTATATTCATATTATAATATTTTTGCTTTACCTGTTATTATTGCAGTATGGTTGGAAATTCATCACGTCTTATTTAGTAATAAATTTGCTATTCACACAATTTCGATATGCATTTTAATTTTAAACTTCATATACTATATTTTTCGAATGGTAAGTTTCTAAAGAAAATTACATTATTTAAAACAAATTCAAAAAATGGTTTGGAAATTTCCAAACCATTTTTCATTCTTTTATATATTTCTTAACCGAAGTATCTCTTAAGCATACCCTCGAAGCCGCAGCCATGCCGAGCCTCGTCATGGAAGCAGCCTTAATTTGTCCAGTATTTATGCGGTTTTCGGGGTTTCTCTCAAAGTCTGTCCCACGCGTGTCCCACGAGATTTTTTGTCCCACGAAAGGGCAAAAAAGCACGAAACATATCGTGTACCGACTATTGAGTGCGGTCATTTCCCTTGCCTGAATATATTATACATCAAAAGAAAGAATAATGCAAGCTTTTCTATAGCATTGTATCCATATCTTTGCCATCAAATTTTTCAAGAAACTCCATAAGGGATTTTCTTGTCACTTTACGGCAGCCTAATTTTATAGACTTTAAATATCCTTTATTGATTAAAGCATATACCATATTTTTATTTACCTTCAACAATGATGCGATTTCCGCAATGGTATATAAGACCTCAGAATGGATTTCGGATTTTATATCTGTACCCATACTTTAACTCCTCCTTTCAGCAAAATTTGATTTTATAGAAAATACCACATTAAACAAACATATAATACTTTCTATAAAATCAAATAAATTTGTAAACAGTAACAAACGGCAGTGTGCTTCACTGCTCCATAGGAGTTACACCTTCCCGGCATCCGCCCGAACTGCTGTCTTGCCTGCGACGCTTTTAACGCTCGGACTGTGACTCAGCAGAAGTATCATTATACCAATATAACATCTTTGCCCGCAGGGTAGCAATCCCGGCATTACAACATGGATATTTATCGCTCGCTTTGTACTCACTGCTTTTTGAAAAAATAAAACAAGGGGTAGAAACAATACAAAGGTCGTGGCGTATCTGCTGTTCGGCTCAATCATATAGGAATGTATTTGTTCGCTCATTATACTGCACCGCCGTTATCTTGCGGGCTTTCTTTGTAATAAAGCCTATCGGCTTTGTAAAATACATTATTTTAATGTATTTTACAAAACGGATAAGTGAATTTATAGTCCGATAGAAGTGCAAAAACACTTCTATCGGATATGTCTATACTATTTGATACCAATCGCCTTTCTCAGCCTTTGTAACGCCTTATATTTTTGAGCGTGTATGCTTGTAGGTGTCGTATTAGCAATAACAGCTACCTCTGACGGGCTGTAATTAAGCATAATGTTAAAAACAACTATTATTTTTTCAAGCCTTGGTAGCTTCTCAAATGCCTTCAAGAGAAGCTCGTCCCCGATAGTTTCAAAAAAAATATTATGTACAAGACCGTCAATAATCTTATTGTAGACCGAGTTCATTTCTTCTTCGTCTACCGTTTCTTTAAATGACTCCGGCAACCCTGTTGTGCTTCTTTGAGAAACAGTAGAAATTAAAATCTCAATAAATTCATTGTGCAAGATATTTCACCTCCTTTCCCGAATTTGGGAAAGCGGAAGTGAAATGCTTTCTGATTATATTAAACCACGCTTTGGGGCTAAATCTAACCAACAATTTTAAAAATTTTTTATTTATATTTTTCACCTCTGATTTTCCTGTTGTTTCAGTAAAATCAGGGCTATGGATAGCGAATGGGAGGGTGTCTCCACAAATATGTGATAAAACTACACATATAGGGAAGATATATTCTTTTATGAGAAATTTTGCAGACGAAATAAAAATTTTTTTGACCGATATAAATGCCTGCTGTATAAATATAAAAAAGCGTAGAAATATGTGTCATAAAATCACATATTTCTACGCTTTCTTGGATAATGTATATAAAGTTGTCAAATTTCGCACTAAAGATTAAAGAAGCCGGATTTGTCAATCGACTTTTTTTGACAAATTCGGCTTATATAAAATATTAAATTGATTTAGAGTTATTTCTTTTTGTATCAGGAAACGTAAATTATACATATCCATTCCATAATATTTAATTGCAAAAATCATAATTATTGACTGATTTTAAATTCCTTCCAGTCTCTTGCAACACGCATTTCCACGCCGTTTTGCAATGCCTTGAAATGCTCTGTGCCACAATGAATTTTAAGCTGCTCCGGCGTTCTCAGTCCGAACAGCTCCGTCGTACCCTTTGTTTCAAGGATAAAGTAAAGCTTCTGTTCGCCGTTGCGATCTAAATATACTGCCCAATCGGGGTTATAGGTTCCAATCGGAGTTTCAATTTTAAAACGGTCAGGTATCTTAAAGAACATCTTAACATCAGGATCATCATCAAGGGCTTTGGCAAACGGCTTTTCTATCGTAGAGCTGTCGTAAATGATATAATCATAAACACTTCTGTTGACAGCCACAGCGTTTTTATCAAGGTTTGCCACAAGCTCCGCCGAGTCAAAAATCTCTTGTGCATAATATTCCTGACCGTCAAGCTTCACATACTTAATACCGTCAATCGCAAGCGCATGACGATTATGCCTGATAATTTCAAGACATTTTTCCGTAAATGCCTGCGGATTATTCAGAAAATCCTTTGCTCTGCCGCTTTCATTGATAATTCTTGCAACAGTCGCTCTTTTAATCAACGTTTCTTCACTGATAATTCCGAGTATATAGGGCAAGGTGGAGTAGGTGTCCTCAATGTCCGTTGTACGGATTTCCTTTTCCGTATAGGTGACGCCGGGGTTCTGAATGTTGATGTCCGCCGTCTGAGATACGAGCCTTGCCCGCGGAATTTTCGGCATATTTTTAAGCTCTGCCACGCATCTTTTCACAAGTTCCTCTGTGTCGATTTGCACACGATACGCTGTTTTCTGTTTGATTTTGCTCCATAGCTCCATAAATTCAGGTGAAAGCATTGCCTGTTTTTTAAGATGCACGGTAACGTTTTTTGAATCGTCCCATATCGGCGGCTTATTATCAGCCTTTTTAACCACGCTTTCCAATCGTTCTCTTGCCGCTTCAAATTTCTTAGGCAAGTCAAGCGTACCGTTACGAAGTGCATTTTTCATTGTGTCTTTTATTTTTCCGGACTTTGAAACGTAACCCTTTTTCTCAAAGTGCTGCATAAGTTCCTGTGCATCATCATGGGAAACTTCTTTTTCTACAGTAACGGTTTCGGTGTAGGTTGTGCCGGCAAGAACTTCCTGAGTAACCGTTCCTGTGCTTTCAATTACCTTAATAACTTCATCTTTGGCAGTTTCAAGCTCCTGTGGGATTTCTATTGCCTCTATTTCTTCCGGCTTCTTTTCAACCTTGCCACTTTCGGATATAACTCCCGATTGTTTTAATACCTCAATGGTTTTTTGTGCCTGATCCTGTGTAATAGTTCGCTCAACTGTCTTCGTTTCGGTGTACTTCATACCGCTGAACAAGCTTATCTGAAGTGTTCCAAACTTGATGCCTGTTTCGTCCTCGATTTCTTTTTGGAGCGTATCGGCAAATTCGGCGAAGCTCTCATTTGCCATAACATGAAGAACATTGATATTTTTATCCTCAATACGCTCTCCGTCCTGATTTACGCAAAGTCTCAAACCTCTGCCTATTTTCTGACGGCAGGTAAAGGTGGATTTCTGGTCAATCAGCGTACATACCTGAAAGACATTAGGGTTGTCCCAACCCTCTTTCAATGCTGAGTGGGAGAATATGAAGCGGAGCGGGCAATCAAAGGAAAGAAGCCACTCCTTGTCCTTCATAATTGTGTTGTATGTATCATAGTCCGCTATTGTATCGCCCTTGGTATTCTTAAATTTACCTTTTTTGTCCTGCGAAAAATAACCGTTATGCACGGTTTCCGCACTTGCCGGGAAGTGTGATTTTAAAGGTGCATATTTGGGCTGACGCATCAGCTCATTGTAGCACCGCTCAAACATTTCAGCATAAATACCCTTTTCGCCGTCCGCTGTTCTGTACTTCTTAACCTCATCAATGAAAAACAGCGACAAGACCTTGATACCCTTTTCGGTATAGCGAAGCTCCTTGTCAAGATGTGCGCGTATCGTTCTTTTAATCTGTGCTTCTTTTATAATATTTTCGTCCACACCGCCGAGAGTCTTGCCCAGAGCGACATATTCCGTGTTGGAAAATTCCACTCCTTCAGCTCCGGGAGTACAGTCTATTCCTGCGACGGAATAACCGTCATACAAATCACGCTTGCCGGATATGAGGAACAAATCATCGTTTGGCTTTACCGTTACAACCTTTCTTGAAACGATACCGTTTTTGTTTTGAATATCAAGCTCAAGCTTTGCTTTAAAGCCGTTCTCATTTGATACTGACACAAGCTTGATATACGGCTTATTAAAATCATTTGCAACCGTGCTTGAGGACACGCATATCTGCTTGACAAGTCCCATTTGATACGCGTCAACAGGCGTTAAGCGGTAAAGCAAATTCATCTTATCCCTGTGCGTTGCCGAATATCTCAGAACGCACAGCGGATTAAGCGAAGCAATAGCTTCTTTCGCCTTTGGTGTATTATCAACGCTCTGCGGCTCATCAATAATAACTATAGGATTTGTGCTCTGAATATACTGTATTGCTGTATCATCATTCAACTTCTCATTTGGCTGATTGATAATATTTTCTGCCTTTTTAAAAGCGTCTATGTTTATTATCATAATTTCCATGTTGCTACTTGTTGTAAAATCCTTTACATCGGACAGCTTTGCAGAGTTGTATATAAAATATCTGCATGGCACATTGTCGTATTGATTCATAAAATGCTCATTCGTTATATCCAAGGATTTATATACACCCTCACGGATTGCAACGGACGGCACAACAATAATAAACTTTGTAAAGCCGTATCGTTTATGCAGTTCAAAAATTGTCTTTGTATACACATAGGTTTTACCCGTTCCCGTTTCCATCTCAATACAGAAAGAGCGCATACCATCCTTTATATCAGATGTAGGCAGATTATTTCTTCTCTGAACCTCGTGCATATTTTCATTTAATCGTTCATCGGATATGCTTATCCCGTTGCCTATGCCCAAATCATTCTGCTCAAAACTAATCTGAGCATCCTGCGTTATTTCAAAAGTAGACCTCATTTTCTGATGTCCTTGAAATAAATCGGCAACAGCGTTTACCGCATCCGTCTGAAAATCTTGATTTTTAAATTTCAGTTTCATTATTTGTCACCCATTATCATTTTCAATCGTATTTGTTATAAACTTTGCACGTTCATATAATTCATCAAATGTTATTATCTCAGGATTTATTATGCTTTTTCTGAACAATTCAAATGATCTCAGTTTATCTTTATTAACTCCATGCTCTGAATTGAATTCATTTAAACTCCCTATAACCAGAAATGCCTTGGGATTATAATTGAATATTTCTTCGCCGGTGGGATTACCATTCTCATCATCCATAGAAATTTTATCTGACAGATTTTTCGTTGCCTCTGTTATACTTACTTGCACCTGTGAAATTGCGCCTGAAAGTTCTCTTGAAGCAGCATAGCATCCTGATCTGTACGGCTTGTCCTCTAGCAGTTTAGTATGATGTGTTTTTATTTCAACAAAACACAGATTAGATATGATCCCTCTTGTTTTCATTAACGCATCAACACGTTTGCCATGAGATACCACATCAAATCCTTTGACTACCTGTTCTAATTTTTTATCATTTAAACCTGTTAAAAACACATATCCAAGTCCATAACCAAAAATCCATTGATTTTTCTCAAAAAACTGCTGCCATAAACTTTCTTTTTTACATTTCTTTATTTTCAAGATATGCTCGAAATAAGTGATATCATTAAGCAATTTTTCAAAAACATCAAGCTGTTTTTTGCGATAACCTATAGCAACAACGTCTTCCGTTGTAATTCCGCTGCGAATAATATTAGTAAACATTTCTTTGTTTTGTGTAAAGATTTGTTTTGCCTGCTTATCTGTAATCTCTATATATTGAATATCATCATCCGAAAGTCTCTGATATCGTTCACTTCCAAAATCCATAGCGATAACATCTTTAATAAATTTATAAAGACTAAGTATTTCTTCACCTATAAATGCAAACCCATTCTTATGTGGCGAGCCGGTCGAAGGTGTATATTCTTGAATATTAAGAACCTTTATTAGGCGAGGATGCTCATATACAGTCGCCTTAATAATTTTTTTCCCGCCCGGTGTTTCCCTTAGTACGATCTCATCTTTTATTTTTGCAACTGTATATGATTCTTTTTGTTCAATAGCCCGGGTAACTAATCTTATAGTTTTATCATGGTTATACGGTTCATTAATAGAGGGACTCACATAAGTTTTCCCTTCAATAGGATTTTTATAACTATCAAAAAATTGTATTTCCATAGTGATTCTCCTGCATTTTTTACAGTTTTATTTTCCATAATCAATTTCTTACTTCATTTATTTATAAATTTGTTTAATTATCAATTTTTAATAATAACGGTAACAATGTCATCCCAACATCAACACTTTTGTCTGCTAACCACATCAGTATTGGCTTGATTTTCTGCCATTTTGTTTTTTTGTTTTGATCGTTTTCAACTATATCTTTAATCTCGTCAATTTTTTTGAGAGTTTCCTCGGTTTCTTTGTCGGATAATGCAGTCATATTTTCTATATTTCTTTTCACATCTTCAAATGTAATATTTATGGTTTGTGATTGCGTTGCGTTCAACTTATTTTCTATATTAATACGACTGTCATTAAAAACCGACTTGCTATTCCTATATCCATGACTTTTAAAAGCTATTAATTTATTTTTAATCACTTTCAGATTAAAAATCATAGCTTCAAGACTAAAATGTTCAGCATTAAATCCCACTTCGTCATTGTAATTATATAATGATGTGCCAAATCCAGAAATGTATGCAGGATATTTTGTTATCATTTCTAAATGCAAGTCCATTCCCTGGTCTTCATCACGCTCTCCAGACAGAAATTGTTCACAGCGTGTAATATCGTTATCAACCATTTTTGAAAATTCAGTTTTCATATCTGGTATTTCCATTCTTCTTGTCATTGTTATTCCTCCATTATACCAGCTTCAATTCAATCTGCTTATCCCGCAAAATATAATGTGCATTTGAAAGTGCGCTGTCATCTGCAAAGCCCTGTTCTGCACAAACAATCTTTGCCGGAGCATATGCTGCCATACCGTCAATATCTTCAGCGGTGATATTGTCAAACAAAGCAATCATCAGCAGAAAATCGCCGACGATATACACAATCTTGCCGCCCAACTCTATGTACTGAATGGGCACATCAAGCGGAACACCCATTTTCAGCATAACCTCATAGACAACATCCATATCGGTTCTGTCGTTCTTGATGCTGTCAATCATTGAGTTCATACGCTCTGTAAACATCTCAATCTGATTATCACCGGTTATAGGTGTGCTGTCCCATATTCTGAGATTTGAGGTATCCAGCTTGAATACCTTAAATCCAATATCAAGCATTTCCTTTTCTTTATCACCTATGGCAATCTGATCGCCTTTTTCTTCAAGAATTTTTGCTCCCGCGCGGCGAATACGCTCTTTGCCTATTTCACAGATATTTTTGTAGCCTGCTTTATATGCCTCTGATTTTTCATCGCAAAGCTCCGGAAGCTGAACACATATAAATTTGCGGTTACCTCCGTCCTCGGCGTTTAACTGCATAACCGCGTGTGCCGTTGTCGCACTGCCGGAGAAAAAGTCAAGGACAATATCATTTTTCGTATTCTCAACTATCGTAATCAAGTATTTAATCAAGTCAACTGGTTTTGCAAAGTCAAAAGGAATGGCTAACTCTTGTAACTCTTTTTTACTTTGTCTATTTTCCCATTTCGTAATCAAGTCAACTGGAACCATGCCTTCATCTTGACGGTCACTTAACCAGATTTTCGTATAAATATTCCATTCAGCAGGCTGTCCATACGAATTAATCAATACGCCATTTGATTTTTTGAATGCAATATTCCCCTTTGCTTTTTCCTCAAGATACCGCTCTCTGCTCCAACGCCAACAGCCATCTGTTTCTTTTGGTATAACCATTGCTCCGTCTTTTACTTTTGCCGGCATTGTCTCACCGGGGGGAATTACAAAGGTACCATCTGGACATTCAATATAATATCTTTGATTTGGGCGTGCATCTAATGATGACTGATATAAACCAAAAGGACGATATTTTTCTCCTTTTCTTTCGCCACTTTCCTCAACTGCCGTATACAATTTTCTTATGATTTCTTCGGATATAGGTTCTCTAAAACAGCCAAGTTCACTCATATTCTTTGCATAAACCAAAACATATTCTATGTTTGGAGAGAAAAAACGTCCTTTAGCACCGCCGCTTTTCATAATACGAGAAACAATACCACAACAATTTTCTTCACCAAAAGTATCGTCACATAACTTTTTTAAATTTACGAGTTCATCATTGCCAATACTAATAAAAATAACACCGTCATCTTTCAGCAAATTTGCCGCAAGACGTAATCTCGGATACATCATATTGAGCCAATTTGTGTGGTATCTTCCCATTGTTTCGGGATTGGACTTTGTTGTCTGCTGTGTTATTTCTTTATATCTCGCCATGGGATCGGCAAAATCGTCCTCATATACAAAATCGTTGCCGGTATTGTAGGGAGGATCAATATATATCATCTTTATTTTATTGTAATAGGCGGTCTGCAAGAGCTTTAAAACTTCAAGATTATCGCCCTCTATGTAAATGTTCTGCGTATCGTCAAAGTTTACGCTTTCATCTCTGCATGGGCGCAGAGTGCCTGTAGAACGCTTCTGTGCAAGACGCAAACACTCCGACTTGCCCTTCCACTCAAATTTGTACTTTTCAAAATCATTGTCTATGTATTCGCCGCACAGCGACAACAGCTTGTCTATATCAAGCGTTCCTTCTGAAAAGCATTCGGGAAATACCGTCTTTAGCTTTTCCATATTTGCATTTTCTAAGTCCATTGAAAGACCGTCAATCTTTTCATTCATTTTATTTCATCCTCCGTTCCTATACTGATTTTTGAAATCCAACCGATAATCTCTTTGCCATTGTCGCAATATTTTATTTTTCTCCAAAACTTTATCTCTTCTATTATTTCTACCGGTTCAGCGTATAATATTTCACACATAGTTTTGGATTTGGAATTAGGTTCTTCTCTTATATACGCCCTTTCAACCTTGACATATTCTATTATCTCTGTTTCGTGCATTTCTCGAACTATTGGAGTAATAACGTGTTCATTAATATCGTTGCACATTCCTACTGCTCCGTATAAAGTAAGTATAATCTCTAAAAATGTTATAAATACACTAAGTTTTTTCTTTACCGCAATACCTATGTTTTTTACATCAATTCCTGCTAATAGTTCTTTTACAGAGTCTAAAATATTTTCTTGTATTTCTTGAACTGTCAGCGTTTCATCATTAACTGAAATGCCATCCTCACATATTTCTACATCATCAATGTCAACATTGCAAGTTTTTAATATACTATAATCAAACTTAGTTAATGATTGTAAAGCTTCGACCACAGGACTTATCATTACTCTATCAACTACAGAAGTATAGTTCCTAAACACATCAGCAGAATCAAACATTTTTTTTGCAATATTAGCTGATGAAAATGACAATGTATAACTGCGTATTGCCTCCATTACGGGTGATTTTATAGTCGTAGCTGGTAAGCTGGCGACTCCTATATTTTTTAAAATCTCAGTAGCGGATACTATTTGATTTATCCTATTAGCTTGTGCCAAAGCCGATTGAAATTCCGGACTCGTTAATGCACCTGCCATATTTTGAAATACAGCTTGCCTTTGGTTAATTGCCGTCATTGTTTCCGATACCGGTGATTTTATTATATTTTTATGTAAGTTATTAATTCTTTCAATATCTTTCAGAGCAGGGTTATCAAACCACATAAATTATCCTCCTGTTATTTTGTTTGAGTAGATATTCTCTTTGAGTGAAACTTATGCCAACAAAGGCTTATCACTTCACATACCAAAGATGTATTTTCTAACAAATACGGTCTTTTGCTACCGTATTTATTAAAATAATACTCCTTAAGCTCCTTCTCACTTAAGTTAGATTTATTATTTAAAATAGCCATAACACTATGATAAATGTTTTTTTCTCCTTCATCCACAACAGATATTACAAATTGTTTTGCCTCGTCAGATATACTATTCAAATATGCGTAATCATCGTTGGCAGAATCAGAACATTTGTGATAAGTATGTTTTTTGATAAACTTTGCGACAATTTCAAAATCTGATTTTAGCATAAATCGTTGTTCAGGTGAACAGGATTTCCAAATTGCATTAAGTGATTTCCATTCAAAACTATCTTTTGCATTATCTTTGTTCTGTTCCAATTCAATTTACCTCCACAACAAATTGTCTTGCGGCTTTTGCCGTAATTTTTTCTCTGCCTAAAAATTCGTTTATTTTATTCTCTAAATCCACATCAATCTGCATTTCATCAAAGAACAGACCTTCTTTTTTCTTTAACAGCTCATTTTTTAAAGCCGATATTTTTCGTTCTATCATCAATAGCTTCAGCCTGTCCGACCTCACGCTCTCCTTTTCTTTCTCTGCCTGCTTCATATCAAGCTCAATACCGTCAAGAGAGTGCTGTAAACTGTTTTTCTTGTTTGCTGCCGCAAGCTTCATTCTGTCAATTTCTTCATGCTGCATCGGCGTCAATTTTTCTTCTTCCTTTTTTACATATTCATCAAGGTTTACAAGCCCGTCCATCTTGTCAAATTTTTCCGACTTTAACCAATACGGCTTTCTGTCACCCTGCTCCTCAAATGAATACACAGGACTGTTCAGAATATTCTCACACTCGCTATGTAATAAAATTTTGTTATCATCTGTCACACCCACAAGCACCGGAATACTTTTAATTTCACTTCCGCCGGCATATATCTTTATCAGATAAAGTGCGATTTTGCAGGGCAGTTTTATTTCTGCATTCTGCATTATCATTTCTGCATTAATCATTATATTGCCGTAATCGGAACAGCCGATATTAAAGGTTATACCCTTTGACAACGGAGACAACAGTGATAGCTTTTTAAATTCTTTAATCGCCTTATACGCTTTATTACCGCTGTTTGTAGGATAATAAAACAAATGGGGGAGTTGTGCGTAATTTGTTGCCTTTATCGTTCTGTTATTCTGATTTATTTCAAAACAGCAGTCATCATGGGTTTTGTTGTATTCCTCAAAATAATATCTTGTAAGCTCCCACAGCTCATCATTGACCGCTTTTGATTTTTCTTCCACATATTGCGGTGTTATCTTTATTTTATCAGATAATTCCTTTGTAAAGGTGGTAAAGAGAATGTCCTCGGCAGACTCTACAATATGTCTGTTTTCATCTTCATTTTGTGCCAGCGTTGCCTGATAATCTTTTTCAACCTGTGCCTTTGTTCTTGCGTTAAGACTTTTTATCGCCTTATCCAAATCATCACAAAAGCCGCCTATTACCGCATCCGATACACCAAACACGCCATCGGAAAGAATATGTCGTTTAGACACAAGCTCCAGTTTGCGGACATCGGCGAAATTCTCTTTATTTATAAAGGACAGCACAATACAATCGTTTTGCTGATTTATTCTGTGTATTCTATCAATCCGCTGTTCCATTTTCAGCGTGTTATAGAGCAGATCGTAATTCACGACAAGCGAGCTTTCCTCTAAGTTATATCCCTTTGCGCCGTTGTCGGTGGAGATAAGAATTTCTCCGTCCTCTTTGAATTGCTTAATTACCGTATAATCCACATTGGACTGACCGTTATATACAAGTGTTTTGTATTTATCCTTGAGCAAACCGTAAAGATATTTTTGTGTTTCAACACTTTCCGTAAATATAACCGCTTTTAGGTTTGCACCTAATCTTTTAAGCAGCGGAAACAGCTTATCAAGAGCCGTTATGAGAAGCTTCGTTTTGGTATCTGTTTTTATTTCTTCCGCCAATGCTAAAATTGCGCTCAATTTCTCTATTTCTGCATTCTGCATTGTTAATTCTGCATTGGAAAGTCGTTTTACGACTTTCTTCAGGCTTGCCTTTATCGCCGCCGTTGATGAGGACAGCAGACCTAACAGCATAAGAGCCAAGTCGTATTGTTCCATTTGCGGAAAAGCGATTTTATCCGGCTTTTCTATATACGCAAACAGCAAATTATATAATTCTTTCTCTTTTTCACTTGCTTCATATTCAAGTGTTATATGCAGTCTTTCGGGGATTTTTGCATACTGCTTTGCCTGAGAACGCAGAGTTCTGAAACAATACTTGCTCACTTTGCCCGCAAGCTCTGGGTAGTTCTCCGGCTTTCTTAAATACCTTTTCATATATGTATTAGGATCGGGCAGAAGCTCCTCATCAATAAAATATATAAGTCCGTATAAATCCATTATATTTTTCTCAATAGGCGTACCTGTAAGAAGAATTTTAAATGTGTTTTTTGAAAACTTCTTTAACAGCTTTGCCTGCTTGCTTCCGCTTGCGCCCATAAATGTATTTTCATCTTGATACACAGATGAAAGGACATTTGCTTCTTCAAAAACAATAATATCCCAATTTATCTTATCAAATTCGTCTATATTCTGCGCTATGAAGTCATTGGTAACAAACACAATCCCGTCAAATGCGGTTAATTTCTGCATTATGCATTCTGCATTATTCATTACAATGTACGGTATGCTGTACTTTTCATCAATCATTTCAGTCCACTGAACAAGTAAATCGGGGTTCGGTATGGCGATTAAAATATTATTTTTGCCCTCATACCAACTCTGTGAAATGACAAGCATTGCTTCATAACTTTTACCCATTCCTGCTTCATCGCAGAGTATTACGCCCTTTTGATAAGGATTGCGGACAGCAAAACGAGCAGCCGCAACCTGATAAGGGTACACAGCGATATTGCCCTCGGCAAACACAGGGAGAAGCGAGTCCTCGTCTTGAAGCATATTCAGTTTCATTGCTGTATAATATGCGTGAAACGGTGTTAGCATCATAAAATAATCCTCGTTTGTTTAGTTTAATCTTCTACAATCTCCATAATATCTTCAATCCTACATTCAAGTGCCTTACATATTTTCACAAGTATATCCGTTGTCACGTTTTCGCTTTTATTAAGTTTTCCTATTGTGTAGTTACTTATGTTTGCTATACGAGCAAGATCCTTTTTCTTCAAGTCCTTGTCAATTAACAATTTCCAAAGTCTTTTATAACTCACTGACATAACGATGCACCCCTATTTTATCGAATTAATTATATTATAACATTATTTCTTTAATTTTTCAATAGTATTGCAATGATTTTTGTTGATTATTCAATTATAAATATTGCGATACCTTTATTTTTAATGATTTGTCAGATACATTTTACTAACCTTTTTGTATCGAATTAAAAAAATTTCTATATAAAAAGAACTGCTGTAAAAGAGACATATATTTAATGCCCCTTTCAGCAGTCCCTCTTATATAGTAACCACAGTGCTATAGATGAATATTATAAGAAACTCCGCATTTAGCACATAGGTTCTTTACAAACTCACAGTTTTAGTTTTGGCTTGCGGCGTCATGCCGCCAATACTGTCCCACCAGAACACCTTGATCTTTGCAGCATTCTGAACATCAGAGAAAGTGAATGGCACTTCCGAAGCTGCGTCATACTGTTTTACAGCAATAAGCATACCATCAATATCATATACTGCTGCAATAGCAATTCCAGTAATCTGTTCGTTTGATTTCAAATCAGCTTTAAATGTCAACAGATCACTGTTCTGAACATCCTTGACGGATATACTCTTGTTTGGTGCGTTTCCGGCTGAAATTGTCACATAACCTGTCACATAGGAGAGGTTGAGCGAGCTAAAGTTCTCGTCATAGTTGACATCCGAACCGTCCTCGTAACTGCCATCACGTCCCTTGTAGAAGCTTATCGTTATAGGATAATTTCCCGATGCAGCTCCTGCCGCTATCTCGAATTCAAGAGTAGCAATTGTACCATTAAAAGTATTATTACTCGTGCTATCCCAGCCCATGCTGTATGGATTTGTTGATATGTTCTGCGCCGCTGTATATGTTGCGCCCGTCTGATTGCTTACGACATTTTTCAACGTCAGTACGCTGTTATCATATCCGACCTCAATGCCAAGATTAGAAAAGCCTGTATTGTTTGAGAGCGTTATTGGAACTGACACCGTGTCACCTGTGCCGCCTGTCACCATGCCAGCCTTTACAAACATCCCTGACGGGTCAGGTTCAACAGAAGGAGGAACAATCGAACTGCCGCTGACAGTTATTGCTCCATTCTCGTATATGAGGTTCAGCGGAGCAAAATCCTCGTCATAATTTACATCCGATCCGTCCTCGTAGCCACCGTCACGTCCCTTATAATAACTTACCTTGATGGGATAACTGCCCGAGGCAGAGCTTGACACATCAAATTCAAGGGTAGCAATCGTACCGTTGAAGGTATTGTTACTTGTGCTATCCCAGCCCATGTTATATGGATTTATTGTAATGCTCTGCGCCGCTGTATATGTTGCGCCTGTTTGACCTGCTGTTACATTTGTCAGTGTTAGTGCCGAGATGTCATATTCAATCTCAATGCCGAGATTTGCAAAACCCGAATTTCCTGACAATGTAATCGGAATTGACACCGATTCACCGGCAGAGCAGGTTGCAGTTCCAACACTCACGGTCATTCCTGCCGCATGAGCTGGAATCACAAGCAAGGAAATAAGCATAGCACATATTACACTAAATGATATAATTCTTTTCATGTTCTACGCCTCCTTATTGTATGTTTATTGACCATCCTGCAAGATAGCGAAGGAGTACCGTTCCATCTTGATTGTTAACTTTGCCGTCACCGTTCACATCCAATGCGGATTCGTCAACATTTACGTTCCAACCTGCAAGATGTCTGAGCAGGAATGTTCCGTCCTGATTATTTACCTTGCCATCACCGTTTATGTCACCTGCAATATGGCTTGAAACGGTTATTGCACCGTTTACATAGTTTAAGCCAAGAGAATTGAAATCAGCGTCATAGTTTACATCCTCGCCGTCCGTATAATTGCCGCCAATGCCCTTGTAGTAGCTTACGGTAATCGGATATGTACCGTCAGCGGTATTGTCGTTTACCTTGAATGTAAGTGTGGCAAGCGTACCGTTGTATGATACATTGCTTGTGCTGTCCCAACCCATATTGAAAGGGTTTGCAGATATGTTCTGTGCCGAAGTATAGGTAGCTCCCACGTCAGAATTATTTGATGCAGAAATTAAGGTTAATGCATCTGAATCATAACCTATCTGTATTCCAAGATTTGCAAAACCTTCATTGCCAGATAAATCAACTATAATATCAACAGTGTTACCTGCAGATGCAGCACCAGATGACACTTTAACTATAGCACCGTCTGTGACAGGTGGTGTGGGTTCATCAGGCTCTGGTGTCGGTGTGGGTGTAGTCTCAGGTTCATCTGCTTCAATTTCACATATAAAACCGCAATTAGTAAATTCTGAATTTCTTAAATCATTCCACAAACCCGATTTTAATATTGTCGCATAATTCTCACTCATAAAAGCGTTATTAGGTTCATTGTTGCTAACATTCCAATTTGAATATGTACTGTCAGTTCCATCTATCCAAACATAACTGCCCTCTTTTGCATAATCAGTATAGCCAAGCCAGTAACAACTTTTAGCTCCGTCTGAAATAAATTCCTTCATGGCGGTATTTTCCTCTTCTGAAGCAATTGAAATCAAATGACCGCCTAACATTTCGCAATAAGCTTTTGCTTCTGTCCAAGGTATAGGATTATCAAATCTATAATATGTATTTCCATTAAATTGCGTTTCCGCTGCATAGTCAAGATTATTTATTTCCAATACGAACCCTCGGTAGATGCTTGAACTGATGCCTCCGCCAATATCATTCCATTTTCCGTCCTGCAGTGCGTTAAGTTCGCAATAATCTTCGTTGCCGTCAGAATTATTTGGTTCACCGCTGTTCCAGTTTGTATATGTACTGTTTTTGCCGCTTATCCATTTCCAATTACCTTCACTGTCTTTGTCTGTGTAGCCGATATAAAAATGGCTTCCTGCATTGCGAACTAAATTAACAACAGCATTTTGTTTTTCTGCATCTTCTATTGTAACCAAATTTCCACTTGCACTCTGGCAAAACTCCTGTGCCTCTGTCCAGCTGAACGGTCTGTTGTAAACAGCGAGTACGCTATCATTATAAATTATTGTGCTATTTGGGAGATAACCGTTCCATGCTTCGTCATCATATTCAACAATAATACCGTATTTCGTCCTGATATTTGGTGCATCATTCCATTTAAGTGATGATTTCACATATGAGCCATAGTGTTCAATACCACCGCTATTATTCGGTTCACTCGAATTCCAATTTGTATAATCAAAATTCTCTCCAGTTATCCATTCCCATGTTCCTTCATGTCCCTCATCGGTGCATCCAATCCAATAATCCTCCCACTGTCCTTTTTTTACAAGCTCAGCAATTGCGCTGTCCTCTGCCGATGAATTGATTGTTGCAAGATGTCCATGTCTATCCTCGCAAAATTGCTTTGCTTCCGTCCACGACATACCATAATCATATAATTCGTATTTTATATTATTATTGTATATGGTAGCGGTTGGCGTAAAATTTTCCGCCTCATATATCACCCCCACAGAACTTATATTGTTTACAGTATCATTCCATTTTTTTGTCGATTTTGCATACGTTCCGTAGTTTTCTGAGCCGTTTTCGCCAGTGTTGTTAGGTTCACCATTTCCCCAGTTTGAATAATCGGACTCTTCGCCAGTTATCCATTTCCAAACGCCATCATTGTCTTTATCGGTATATCCAATCCAATATTGGTTTTTGCTTCCCTTTGAAAGAAGGTCGGTGATAATACCGTTTTCTTCTTCACTTGTTATAGTTGCCAAATAGCCTCCTTTGTTTTCAACCTGTGTTTTTGCCGTGTCCCAGTCATATTCTAAATCAAACAGCGAATACAGATGCCCGTTTTTGTATGTATTGGCTATAGCATAACTGCGCAATAGAGGTTTTTCACTAACGGTAAAACCCACATACTCTGTATCGACTGAGCCTGCGGAATTTAAGCACTGAACATGAATGACATAATTTCCTTTTTCATTAAATGTCAACTGTGCTGATGTTTCGTTACCTTTTTCAACAACATGCAAGTCTCCACCATTAACAGTATATCCAATACGGTAATTATTTGCATTATCCGCCGAATATGTAAGTGTAAGTGTTTCACCAACCGTAAGGCTTCTGTTGCTTAAAGATATTCTTGGATTGCTAGGTGGATTTACATTTAAATATCTCCAGTTGTATCCATATCCATTTATAACCTGTGTTGAGCTACTCAAAAATAGTGCATCATAGGGCATTACACCATTGTTAATACACCATTTACCATAGCTATTTTGATACCAACCAGAACCAGTAAACTGTCCTCTGCCACATTCGATATGTATATGATTTCCTGTTGCATTACCTGCCGTACCTTCAGTTAAAAAATGTTCCCCCTGCGATATAACCTTGCCAACATATAGGTCGCTTATATCATTGTCATGCATACACATTATAGTCATATAGTCAACTGTACCATCTGCAAATTGAACAGGCTCGTTACTTTCAAACCATACAACATGATCAGTACCATATGTTTTTTTTATTGTTCCTGTGAACGGAGCATAAAAAGCATCCTGTCCTGTATCTCTGCCATATATATCTATTGCAAGGCGTCCTGAATGGCTGTAACCATCGTTTACACCTTGTGATATATTCAGATACTCCATTGGAAACATAGCATTTTCAGTTGCATATACGCTTATTGTACCAATGCACAAAATACACACAAGCAGTACAGCCAGTCCTAAAATTTTCCTTTTCATTTTATATACCTCCTAAAATGTTTTTAAAGATTTCTCGTGCTTGTTCTTTATCCTTTATTACAGGCAATAAATCAATAATAGACTCAACTTCATCTTTCTTTAATTTGATTTTTGCCTTTATATCTTCATTTGCACTGTAGTAATTTAATAAATCAGTTATGTAAAGGCAACACATTATAAAATCTTCTGCATTAAACTTATCAATATTAGATTTCCATAGTTCAATATATCCTCCTAAAATGCAATCTTTAGTCTGATGTATTCTGGATTTATCATTTTGTTCTTCAAATATTATCAGTGCCTCTTTTTGCTTTTCTACGCTCTTTTTATAATCACCAAGATAATAACAAGCGTATCCTATATTCAGTTTGCTACGTCCAATCATATTTTCGACTTCTTCCCGTTTATCAGTGTCACTTTCATCTATACTTAATAAGCAATTCAACCTTTCGGACAAACTTTTTTCATACTCTTTTTGCGCATCATTGTACATTCCTTTATTCAATAAGAATGCCCCATAATTACTATGATACAATCCTGCAATAAAATATCTATCCTCATCAGGATTTGTAACATCATTAACAAAGTCATTAAAGATAGGAGTAACCATTTCAAATAGACATTCTGCATCGTTCATTAATTCATCTTTGTGTGGCAACTTAGCTATTGCCACACTATAAGTGCAACCTATCATCTGCCTCACATATTTTTTTCTGAAAACAGTATCAGAAACAGATGGAATACTTTTATAAATATGTAGAATGGACTTTGCTATTTTTACTGATTTTTTATATTCGCCATTCCGCTCATATATGTCTGTAAGTAAATATCCCATTTCAATTATATTTTCTTCGTAATATTCCTTTGATATTGCATTCTCAAAATAGCGGTAAAACTTATCAATAAAGTGCCGATTTTTATCAAATTCCTCTTTTGTAAAACTATCAACCAAAGATTTCATAAATGATAAAGCACTTGTTTCTAAATAAATTGTCAGGAATACTTATTGTATATTCATTATATGTATTTACATCACCTCCGGCGATAATACCATCAGTATTACTCTTGTTTATTTTAATGCACATCTTTACGATTTCCTCCGGTAACATTCTTTGATTTTGATTTTGTAATTTTTATAACATTACCATTCCGATTGTAGTTCACATTTATTGTGACTGCAATTCCAAAGGAAACTATGGTTATTATCCAACCGATAACATCGCCTAATGTAATCTGTAAAATCATAACTCTCACTCCTTACTTTTTATTCCCTTACAACATAATCCGTATTATGTTATGATAAGAATAAAATACATATTAAAATTATATCATATTTAAAAGGATTACGTCAATAATTTCCAGTGATTTTCACGCAAAAACAAGTAAAATAAACACGCCCAAAAGACTAATGCGAAAATCAGAAGTTCCATTGGTCTATTCGTCGTGTATTGTTCTGTATATTTACAGGTTTGCCATAAGATCTGATCCTATTTTATATAACATAATACGGATTATGTTATATCAGCATCGCAATAGTTTCATACGCCCTATCTGTCGACGGTGAACCTCGCCGCTTTCCATTGTATAGATGCGTGTAGTGTTAATGCTTGAGTGACCGAGAATATCTGCAAGACGAACAATATCACGCTCAAGCGAGTAATATGTTCTTGCGAACAAATGCCGGAGATTATGAGGAAATACTTTTGAACGATCCACTCCCGCTGTCGCGCATAGCTTTTTCATATCAGCCCATATATTAACCCTGTTAAGAGGCCTGCCGTTTTTGCTTATGAATACGGAGTCGCTTTTTATTTTTTGGTCTTTTCTATAAGTTTTCAACAGCTTACATAGCTGTTTCGGTAAAATGACCGTCCGCATTTTTCCTTTGCAACTGATATTCGCTCGACCGCTGTTTACAGCTTCGACTGTGATATAGCGCAATTCGGAAACTCGGATGCCCGTTGAGCATATCGTTTGCATAAGATTATACAATCTGACATTCTTTTTATCTTTAGCAGCTTTCAGAAGCCTGTCATATTCATCTTTTGACAATTCCTTGTTTTTATCCGCAAAAATCTGTCTTTGCATTTTTATTGTCTTAACCTTGCAGTCCTGCCAACCAAGAAAATCAAACAGGCTATTGAGCGATGATAGAATAGAATTGACACTCCGAGGCTTGTAGGAAACAATAAGTTTTTCCTTGTACTCAAGCACCGTTCTTTTGTCAATCTCCCGCTCAGCCGCCCATGAACTAAACGCATTTATATCACGAATATATTTCTCTATTGTTGCCTTTGCTTTTTCCTCATCAAGCAAGTAATTTTTATACGTTTCTATAGTTTTAATATCAAGTGTACGCATATTAACATCTCCTTCTGATTATATCTTACCATGTTCGTCATATTAAATTTATCATCAAAAGAATTTGTCAATAATTTTCGATTTTATCACATAATAATTTCTATAATGACTAATATTCACATCCTTTTTGTCGTTATAAAATAAATGAGCCGTTTGCACGACTCGTTTTTATTATATATTCCATGATTTCAATAAGTACAGACGCTTGACAAAACGAGGCTGATGTGTTCTCTTTTCCTGATGCACGATTGATTATCACAAACGGAACATATTTTATACGATTATTATCACCAATCACATATAGAATTTCTTCTCGCTCAAATCATAGTATTTATGCGGTTAGAGCAGTCTTTTTTATAGTCAGAGTATCTTTTGCAAGCACTGTATTTGTGCTACAAATACCAAAAAATATAAAATCCCGCTCATCACGGGACTTCATATTTTGCTTGTTGGAGATAATTCCCCAAACCCCAAGAACAAAGATTTCATCTTTGAGCCACGCCCCTTACGGTGCTATTTTTCCTGACTGCGGGAGTGTTCGTTTCTCTCATTTTTCTCCGGCTCTATGCCGAGGATATATTCGTAATTCTGTTTGTGCAGGAGCATTTCTCTGACCTCTTTTTGAAGTTTGACATACTCAGCATAATTCGCCTTTTTCGCTGACAGAAGTTCCGCATATTCGCTGTTCAGCCGCTTTATCGTCGGCAGCTTGTCAAGCTTCAGTTCGTCAAAGGCTTTCTTTGCCGCCTTGTGAATAAGAATATCCGCTTCATGTTCGGCAAGGTATTTTTTTGAATATCCGCTTTTCCTGTAGCTGACATAAATATCCTTCGTCTTAGAATAGTTAATGATATGTTTTTTCAAAACCGCTATCTCGTAAAGCCGCTTTTCCGCTGATTTTATCAATGCTGACAATTCCGAATATCGCTTCTGCTTTTCTTTTACACTTTTTGCAAATTCGTCATAGTTGGCGAAGCTATGTTCTTTCAAAAATATAATGCTCTTGGCAATCTGTTTTGCGCTGAATTTCTTAGCCCAATTTTCGTAAGAAGCGCCTTTTCCCGAATTTATCATTCTTTCAATATCGGACAAAAGATTGGTTTTCTCATACCGCTTTTTCTTAGCTTTAGGAGAATGAACCTTATTGCCTAAAATACCAGCCTGAATATCCCGCTCTGAATATCCTACGCCTAAAGAGCACACACGGATATTTTTCTTCTGACGCGGATGCGAGAAGGTGAGGTGTTTGCCCGGCACAACTCTGTACCCGTCATCGCACAGAGAAGTAATAAACTCATCATAGCTTTTCGGGTTTTTCTCAAATGCCTTATCAATCGCTTCTTTCAAATAATCTCGGTTGCTGATATGCTCCTTTTCACCGAGCCAACTGTTGTAGCTCTTGCCGTGCGGCTTGGGATTTATAATCACAGACAGCTTATGCTTATAGCAAATTATATCGCTCAACATTCTTACAGCCTTGTCCTTTCCCCAAAAATCTCTAAATTTACGGGTGCAGTCAAGAGTAGTCGAGTTCCAAATGATGTGATTATGAATATGCTTTTTATCAATATGAGTGCATACAATGAAAGCGTGATTTCCTTTAGTGAACCGCTTTGCAAATTCGTAACCTATTTCGTTTGCTTCTTCGGGTGTTACCTCGCTGGGCTTAAAGGATTGGCGTACCTGATATGCGATAATATCATTTTCCTGTGTTCTTCCCGTAATTTGAAAATACTCCCGCTTTGATAAGGCAAATTCAGCGTCAACCGTATCGGGATTGCATTGATAGGAAGTTACAAGCTGACCGTTATCGGTCTTGTCGGGATTTAGTGCATAGTCTGTTCTGTCGGCAAGGCATTGAGCTACAGTTTTGCCTTTGTTGATGTGCATTTTAATTATTCTTGTCGCAGCCATATAAAAATCTCCTTTCCTTTAAAATGTGTTTTTTTCCGCATACAAAAAGAGCAACCGCTGTTGGCTGCTCAGAGGTAGTGTATTTGGTGTTATGCTGCTCGATAAATCGGAATTTATCTGTTTTTATTACCTAATTAAGTAAAAGAATTATGGTTTATGCGTGTTTTTCATAAACGTAATTTATCAATTCGCCTTCTTTTGATGTAGGACTAAAGCCCACTTTTTCAAACAACTTTAATGATGCAATATTTCTTTCATCAATAAAAACTTCAATTCTTTTTATATAATCAAGCCTTGATGGCCAGATTAACAACCTTCGATTTATGCTTCTGCTCCATTATACCATAATAGGGGTAAGTAATACCGTTTGGTGAAGTCCTCATCTGGCCCCGTTCCCATCTGGACACCTGACTGCCGTGCCCGGTTTTGTTACTGTCTTAATTCCCCTGTTTTTTTAGCTACAAATGCCTCAAATACCTTTTCTTTTTCTTTCCTTTCTTTCTCGGCTAATAAATCATCAAGGATTAACTCGATACCAATTCTTATGTACGGGAACATCTCTCTGCATTCTTCCTCGCTTAATTCATGTATTCCTTTACTCACTATACCATATACATTTTTGTTTTTAACTAAACTTGCAGGGAGATATTCCTTTAGCGTTTCGATTTTTATATCAAATTTTTGACGCTCGAAATCCTCTTTTGAAATATCCAATTTTTCTGCAACTTCATTATATTTGTCGAACACCAACTTTTCTATAATTCGCCGCAAATATACAAATGAACCTATTCCTATACCATGTGCAAATAACCCAACGGCTTTGCTAAACTCACGATATTGTTTGCCTAATACAGATTTGTATTTTGAAATTTCAGGAATTACTAAATCCGCTATTGACGGAAATTGCCCAATTTTTATTATTTTGCTATCTGTAACAATCAAGTCAAATAAAATAGCATGCTGTCGGTCACGGCTACATCTATATGTTAGCACATACCGTTTATTCAAATACGAATTAAAAATCTCTTGCTTTTTGGGCTTTCTGGTACGACCTCCCATATCATCAAGCATTATCCCCATTATGCCAGTTTCTTCGTGAATTTCACTGTTAAAAAACTCAAATACACGGTTTGTTTCACAATGTGGACAATAGCAATCAATCGTATTCCCAGTATATTCATTTTGCGAAAGATATTTTTCTAATTCTTCTAAATCATCAATGGTTATATCTACGTTATCGTATAGCCCTTTATTTACGAGCAATTCTTCAAATTTTCCCATAGCTTATTTACCTCGGTTTCTATGTTAGCAATATGTGTTTTATCATATATCTACGGATAAATCCATTCAAAATACCGTATAAATCGTTCCACAATGAATAAAGCCCAGCTTCTCGGCAATTTTTTTGCATCACCTTGTTATTGCTATGTGTATCAATTCGTAAATGTCCGCAATGTCGAAATTCCCAGTTGATACAAAATGGGACAATTCCTTTTTCTGAACCGTCTCCTGCCAGTCTGTGAATAACACCATGTTGTTTGATATCCTTCATTCAATTCGTTTACAAATTTCGATTTGTCTTTCTTAAATTATATCACAACCCCCACATAAAAACAATACGCGAAATAACCTAAATCTACTTGATTACCGATATATGAATTGTCAAAAAAGAAAACGGGCGACATCGCTGCCGCCCATGATTAAGCATTATTCAGATTTTGGGATAGCTTCAAGCAGAAACTTTCTCGCTCTTGAAAACTTCACTGTGTCTGTTGCGGGAATATCCAAGTAAATTCTGTCTATCCCGATTTCGCTGTTCGGTTCGTAGCTCGGATTGATGCTTTTGTAAATCCGTGTATAGGCTTCGTCTAAGGTTTTGGCATAATCCGTTCCGTTCTGTACCTCGACAATCAAATCTGATATGAGGTTGTAAATTGCTTCGTCCTGCGCTTTGTAGTAATCGGGGCGCAAGTACATATCCCGATATTGAATAAGAGCGTTACGGGCGATGTTTGCAAGGTCGGCATATCCGTAACCGCTTGTCTGTTTGGCAATTACCGCATCGAATATTTTTCTGCTTGACTTTGCCCACGCGGGCTGATACCCCTCGCCGTTCTGAACCGCCGTTAGTTCGTCCGATATGAGCTGCTCCGTTACCGTAATACTCTCAACCGTGGCATTGCAGGGCGCGGACTCTATCGGGATTTCTGCGGCTGATACCGATTGTGAAACCGTAAGTGCGATGAGTAATGTTGTGATAATTTTTGATAGTTTTTTCATAGTGAAAACCTCCATTTTATATATATTTTTAACTTTTATCCAACTTGGACAAAGGTTAATTTCATCAGTATATAAGCCTTTTTTCAACTTTGGACCTATTAGTTCTAAAGTTGGTTTGTATAGATTTTATGCGGTTTCCTACTTTCCGACAAGTTGTCGGAAAGTTAATTTACCCATAAATAACATATTTCAAATTCTCTCTAATCCTATTTACCACGCCTAACATCATTATCGTAAACATCGGTATTCCGTAGGGGCTTAAAAGATACGCTATTACAAGTCCTATCAATCCGTTTACCATTGCTCCCGTGAACATATACACGATACTTATCACCGCGATAATTCCGCTTATGATACCGAGTGCCAAGCCCGAAATATAGGCTATTGCTGCGCCTATTTTTATCGCAATCCACACAAGCACCATAACAGGAGCGCATAAGATTTTTAATAAGATTTTCATAAGTCAGACCGCCTTTCCTTTGTTCTATATATATTTTACATCAATCTATGTATAGCGGCAAGGATGCTAAGCCCTTACCGCTCAAAAATATTATCTGAAATTAAAGCTTGCTCAATTTCAGATAAATCTCTCTGACCATATCCGTAATCTGCGATTGCTTTTCTTTAATGTCGGCTATGTCCGTCGCATAAACGCTACCGCCTTCATTCAACCTCTTTGCAATCTGATTGATATTGTTTCCGTTATAGTGAAGCAGTCTTGATATTTCTTTCAGCACCGGCATATCAAGATTTATTACATTTCCGTCAACCGCCATTTTAAGAAGATACGCGCTGAGACTTTGGATATTGCATTGCTTCATTTTCTGCATAATAAGGTTATATTCATTTTCCGTAGCTCTAAAGTGTAAAATCCGTGTTTTTTCCATCACATCAAAGCTCCTGTTCTTTGGAATTGCCGCTTTTATCCGTTTTCTGCGGCAGAGAACGGTTCAGCTTCGCGACAAGAGAAGGCTTTTTCAAAGGAACTGTTTTAGTAAGCTCAAGCTCCTTTCTCACAGCGTTAGCAAACAAATCCAAAAGCCCCGGATGTGTTTCTGAAATCGCATATACGATATTTCTGTCGCTGCCCCAATCGTCAATATCCTTTGGAAACGGAAATGCTTTTGCCCACGCTTTATTCTCGCTCGATATTCTTCCGTCCCAATCCTTATCACGAAGCGATACAGCGGTAATAACCGCAATTCTTTCAAGCGAGAAGCTCTCTGTAAGCTCTTTTAAGGCTGTTTTCGTATCAAGAGTATTGTTGTAATTCTTGCGTATTGCGTCTGAAATTGCCGTTTTACAAGCCATATTAGCTTTTTTTGAAGTTCTGTATGTTTCAAGCTCATTATTTTCTCTGGCATAGGATGCCGTTTTATCATAAACGGGTATATTCTTCATTTATAAAACCTCCAATTCGTTCTTTTTATTCTCAATCGACTTATTGCCGGGCAGCGGTTTTTGCAGCTTTGCAAGAAGCGACGGCTTTTCGGATTTTGCAATCCGTTCTCTCGAAGCTTCCTCGTGTCTCGCTGCGTTGTCCACAGCCTGCTCCATAGGTGTTTTATCCTCAATATTGAGTTCTGCGTTAAGCTCTGCAAGCCGGGCAGATTTAACCTTTAATTCTTCCTCCTGCGGGAACGGTTTCCCAAGCTCCGCTTTTGCATTTTCCACCTGAACATACAGCGCGTCAAGCCGTTCATTAACAGCTTCAAGCCGTTTTTCGATGTTATTCAGAACATTATCAATCCTTGTAAGATTTCCGCGCGGATCTCTGCCAAGCGTTACCTGATGCGTCATTTTTCCTTTAAGTGTGAGGATATAATCTTGTCCGAAATTTTCTAATGTCAGCGACATATTAAAACCTCTGTAATTGCCTATCGGAACGGGATCAAGTCCTTTTACTTCCTTAAAAGCGTCCACAAGCGCAGCTCCGGCATTTTCCTTATCTGTCAGAAAATCTTTTCTGACTGTCATTCCGGCAAAGCCGTCTATCGGATGCGGGTGTTTTTCAAGTGTTTTCATATCCTGCTTAAAGCCCTCGATATATCCTTTATTCTGCTCTATCTGCTCAGGGAAATGCTTTAGAAGATTATCCTCCAAGCGGTACTGCTGACTTTGGTGGTTGGCTTTCATCAGCTTCAGACGCGCCACATCAATATCCAAATCCATTTTCTCTTTAATGCGTTCATCGCCGGCACAAAGAGCCTTTATCTCAGCATAGGAAAGAGCTGTTTCGTCAATATCCTCACAGCTTCGCACGGGGGATTTTGAGGTCATAATCTGTGATATGAATTTCTGCTTGTTCTCTATCGTCTGCCAAAGGTAAGCGTCAAAGGTGGCTTCGGTCACATAACGGTAAATTTGTACTTCTTCATTTTTGTTGCCCTGACGAATAATTCTACCGCTGCGCTGCTCCAAATCTCCCGGTCTCCACGGGCAATCGAGGTCATGAAGCGCTACAAGCCTATCCTGCACATTCATTCCGGCTCCCATTTTAAAGGTAGAACCCATAAGCACACGAACCTGTCCGCTGCGTACCTTTGCATATAATTCTTTCTTGCGAACCTCGGTATTTGCTTCGTGTATAAAAGCTATTTCCTCACGGGGGATACCACGGCTCACAAGCTTATCACGAATATCATCGTAAATCGTAAATTCTTTTGTTTCGGGGGCATCGTTAAGCTGTTCAAGTGCGTGTATTTCGGGGCTGTCTATATTATCGTCTGCAATCTTTGTGGCTCGCCTTGAAGTCTGTATATTTTTCGGAGTGGAAAGGTCACAGAACACAAGCTGAGTCAGTTTATCGCTTTGACCGTCCTCCCAAATCTTGTAGATGTTATCCACACACATATTTACCTTTGTCTGCGGCTCATCGGGTAGGTCGGGGTTAATAACACGCTGGTCAAGACCGAGCTTTCTGCCGTCGCTTGTAATTTTCAGCATATTATCAACTGATGCGTCTACCGTGCCGGAATGAACCTTTGCGGCGCGTTCTGATAGCTCCTGCACCATACTTTTCTGTATTTCCGTAGGTTGAGCAACAACATTATGATATACTGCTGTCGGAGTAGGCAGATTAAGCTGATCGCTTGTCTTTATGTCGGCAGCTTCCTTAAACAAATTCATCAGCTCAGGCAGATTAAAGAATTTTGCAAATCTCGTTCTTGCACGGTAGCCCGTTCCTTCGGGAGCAAGCTCTATCGCCGTAGTGGTTTCACCGAAGGTTGAAGCCCAACAGTCAAAGTGTGAAAGCCCTTTTTCCTGAATAGTATCGTGCTGAAGATACCTCATCATAGTATAAAGCTCCGTCATTGAATTTGAGACGGGAGTTCCAGTTGCGAAAACAACGCCCTTGCTGTCGGTCTTTTCATCAATGTATCGGCATTTCAGGTACATATCCGAGGACTTCTGTGCGTCGGAGGTGGAAAGTCCCGCAACATTACGCATTTTTGTGTATAAAAAGAGGTTCTTAAAAGCGTGTGCTTCATCTACATACAGCCTGTCTACGCCTAATTGTTCAAAGGTGATAACATCATCTTTTCTGTCGCTGTCCTGTAACTTTTTAAGCCTTGTTTCCAAGCTGCGTTTGGTTCGCTCAACACTCTTAATTGTAAAGCGTTCTGCCCGGCTTGCTTTTAATTCCTCAAGCCCCTGTTCAAGCTCATCAATTTGTTCCGCAATCAAACGCTCCTGCCGTTCCTTTGATACCGGAATACGCTCAAATTGGCTGTGTCCGATGATTATAGCGTCATAATCGCCTGTGGCAATCCTCGCACAGAATTTCTTACGGTTATGGGGTTCAAAATCCTTTTTCGTAGCCGCCAATATATTTGCCGAGGGATAGAGTCTTAAAAACTCCGAAGACCATTGTTCGGTAAGGTGGTTCGGCACTACAAACAAGGCTTTCTGGCAAAGCCCAAGCCGTTTACTTTCCATTGCAGCGGCGACCATTTCAAAGGTCTTGCCCGCGCCTACCTCGTGTGCAAGCAAGGTATTACCGCCGTAAAGAATATGTGCGACAGCGTTTAGCTGATGTTCCCGAAGCGTTATTTCGGGGTTCATACCGCCGAAAGTTATATGGCTTCCGTCATACTCACGGGGACGGGTAGAATTAAACAGAGTATTGTATCGCTCCACAAGCTCCTGCCTTCTGCTTGCGTCACTCCAAATCCAATCCTTGAACGCATCCTTAATAGCCTGCTGCTTCTGCTGTGCAAGCGTGGTTTCCTTGCTGTTTAGGACTCTGCGTTCAGTTCCGTCCGCGTCAATTTTGGTGTCGTAGATACGAATATCACGGAGGTTAAGGGTTTCTTCAAGTATCTTAAACGCATTGGCACGCTCTGTTCCGTAGGTCATATATACATTTACATCGTTGTAGCTTGCCGAATTTTTATTGGTGATGTTCCATTCTGCGGTGTATGGGGAATAATTTACCTCAATATTCCTTCTCAGATAATACGGCATATCAAAGGTTTCCCACATAAATTCCTTGATGTATTCCTTGTCAATCCAAGTAGCTCCGAGACGGACTTCTATTTCGGAAGCATCAAGGTCTTTTGGCTGTGCTGTTTTGAGCGCTTCGATATTTACATTGTAATCGTCGGGGTATAGCTCCGCGCTGCGCTTTGCGACCTCCAATTTCTCGCGCACGTTGCCCGACAGATATTCGTCTGCCGGAAGATATTTTTCCTGTGTATTACCGCCATAGCTATAAAGCGGATTAAGGAAGATAACACCTTTAAGTTCCGCAAAAATTTCTTGTTCTGTCTTGCCTGTGAGCTGCGACATATATTCCATATCAATACGAGCTTTTTCGCCTATTGATACCGCAAGAGCTTCGGACGCTGTATCAACTGAGGTAACTACCTTATGCGGCTTTATAGTACGTTTTGTAAACATATCCGCTTTTTCCGCGTGTTGCCTATCCTCGTCCGGCTTTTCAAGGGAGCAGAGAAGATAGTAGGAGCTATCATCTGAAAAAGCTAATGAGTTTCCGCGACTGTTTATGATACCGTATTTTGCCACATAGTTATCATACAAGGTATTGAGCTTGCCCTGCACTCTCTTGATTTCGCTGTCGGGCATATCCGCGTCCATCTGCTTATCAATAAGCTCATTCACACAATCCCGAAGCTCAATCATACCTTTAATTCTCTGCATAGCAGTAGCGTTTACATCGGGCTTTACCATTACAGAATTACGTCTGTAATATACTTCACCGTCAACAAGAGTGTAAGAATAGTTCTTGACATTCGGATCGGCGGGGAGTGTATCAGCGACTTGCTGTTCATCAAGTTCATCATCAAGCTCGGCTTCTCTATATGTTCCTCCGATTTTTGATACCGCTTCTTTAAGCTGCTCGGAAAGGTCTGCACCCTCGTATGGAGCAACGGTAAAATCCTGTCTGCCGTACTGCGTACTCTCTGAGGTCTGCCGTCCGAGAACCATATCGGGGTGGTTGATAAAGTAGCTGTTTATGGCGTACCCATCTTTGTTTTGACCGAGATGTACCCAGTCCGGTTCAATCTCAATCGGGCTTTCACGCTTCTGCAAAAAGATAATATCCGATACGACGCTTGTACCCGCATTTGCCTTAAACGCGGTATTCGGAAGTCTTATCACTCCCAAAAGCTCCGCTCTTTTTGCAAAATACTGTCTTGCTTCGGGGGATTGCTTATCCATAGTATATCGGCTTGTTACAAAGGCAATCACGCCGCCGGGACGAACCTGATCTATCGCTTTTGCGATAAAATAATCGTGTATGGGAAAACCCAGCTTGTTATATGCCTTGTCGCTTACCTGATACTGTCCGAACGGCACATTTCCGACTGCCAAATCGTAAAAATCCCGTCTGTCTGTTGTTTCAAAGCCTGCGATGGTTATATCCGCTTTCGGATAGAGCTGTTTTGCGATTTTACCCGTTATACTGTCAAGTTCAATTCCGTACAGATTACTCTGCGACATACTTTCGGGGAGCATACCGAAAAAGTTTCCGACACCCATTGACGGTTCAAGGATATTACCCTTGCTAAAGCCCATATTTTCTATTGCTTCATACATAGCTCTGATAACGGTGGGACTTGTATAATGCGCGTTCAGCACAGACGCTTTTGCAGCTTTGTATTCTTCCGGAGAAAGAGCCGTATATAGCTCGGCAAATTCATCAGCCCAATTCACTTTTGTTTCATCAAAGGCATCTGGCAAGCTGCCCCAGCCGACATGCTTTGAAAGTATCTCCTGTTCGTCCTCGGTTGCCTGTCGTCCCTCAAGCTCAAGCGTTTTAAGGAGATTGATAGCGTCCATATTAGCGCGGAATTTTGCTTTTGCGCCGCCTTCGCCGAGACGGTCATCAGTTATATGAAAGTTTCCGACTTCGGGAGTGGGAGCGTCCGAGGGTATGCGCTCGATAACAATATCATAGGGAAGATTTTTTTCCTCTGCGGGATAAACAGCCACCGTTTCTGCGGTAACAGGTTCGTTGCTGTGTTCCTGTAAATCCATAATGCGTTTTAGCCATTCAAGGCTCTCGCTTCTGAATATGGGAAAGCCCGTACCGTTCTGAAAGGTTATATCCCTCAATTCAACAGTTTCAAAAAGGTCATTGATACGCTCAACAACAAATTTTCGGTCGTCAATTTCAATTTCTTTGCCGATGAATTGCGAATAATCTTCTGTTTCGGGAGTGTCGGGAACTTCTGTAATATGTTCTTGTTCTGCCGCATTTTCAGGTATTTCAGCGACAGACTCTTGTTCTGCCTGAGCTTCAACAACTTCGCTCTGATTTGTCTGTTCTTCTATAATTCTGTTATAGATTTCGGCTTCGTCCTCGGAAATATCCTCACCGTAGTCCCTTATCATATCAATCATCTGAACAAAATTTTCCTTGTCTTTGTCGGTCATTTTCTCAAAATTCAAGGGTTCATCTTCGACTGTGCGCTCGCCATCGGTGAGAAATGTGTCCTCGGCTGTCATTCGTATAAGTATTCTCTGTACCTTTGTCCACGGCAGTTCTACGGGGCTTAGTCCGTCATAGGTCACGTTCAAAACATCTGTATTTTCACTGCCATATTCATTTGCAAGCCACGCAGTGGCACCGCGCTCACGACCGTGATGAAGCACATACTCATTTACACGCCGCTTGCTCTCAGCATTACCGTTCCAATTCTTGATAAAAGCATCTATATCATCTTGCGTAATCTCAGGCTTTTGCTCAACCTCCGGCATGAATTTTGCCAATGAATAGGTTCTGCGCTCATTTGAGCTGCTGTCGATAGCGGAAATAGTAACAGAAAACTGTTCGCGGAGCTTTTCGATATTCGCTTCAAGTGCAAAGGCGGGAATACCGCAAAAATCCACCTTGCCGACATCTTTAATCTCTCTTTGTCCGAGGTGTATATCCAAAATTTCGGCGGCATTCACCGCATCCTCGCCGAACAATTCAAAGAAATCTCCGACTTGAAAGAGTACCATATTGTCGGGGTGGGTATCTTTGACTGCTGTATATTCGCCGTACAGACCGCCGACTTGCTTCTCACGCTTTTTCGCTTCATACTGCTGTTTCGCTTCAGGCGTAAAATATCTGTCGGCGCGGATAAGCTCTGTTATGCGTTTTGAAACATTACGCCAAGACATTTGTATTTCGGTACAGTTATCTTTTTTGAAGCTTATGCCTTTTCCGCTATGGTCTTGAAAACTGCCTGATGCGTCTGATAAAGCGTGAGATCTGCCGCCGATACCATATTCATCTTTTAGAAACTGTGTCTTTTCCTGCTGTGTGTGTTCAGCGGAAAAGAAATCATATATCCGTCCGCGCCCGCCTTCAATATTACTGCCGCCGCGAAGGTTTTCGTCTATTTCATCATCTGTGATAAAAGGAACAACATCGGGAAATTCTCTGTGGTATGCAGAATATGCTATTCTCGGCAAAGAAAGCTCTTTAACTCTGCCGAGAAGCTCCATAGGATTGTGAAACCGTGAACGCATAAGACTTTTATCATTCTGACTGTCATCTATGAGCGAAGTAAGTTCTGTTACAATACTTGACTGAAACTGCCTTGACTTTAGCTTCTCTGCAATATCCGCCGTTTCGTCGGGGAAACCATTGAGTTTTACACCTTTTAACGGGTTCAGATAGCCTGTTTCTCTTGCTTCATCGCTTAAATCACGGTATAGAAACCATAATGTTTCCGCGATTTGCTGTCTTTCAAAGTCGGAAGCTTCATCAATTTCAACATTAGTTGCGAAAGTGCCTTTTTCAAGCATTTGCGTGATTTTGTCAGCAGTCTCAGCCCACGAGTAAACTTGAGCATTTTCCGAAAATCTTGCCGTAGAACCTCGGTTTATATGAATACCGTCCTCAGCATACCACGCTGAAAAATCATTAATTTCACCTTTGATACCGTAACCGCCGTGATAGATTTTTTTCAAAAACCCTATATTGCTTTCCAAGCCCTTATTTTTACTGAACTCTGAGATAATACGCTTACGGGCATTATCTGTATTTGAGCCTGTGCGGAGCAAATTTTCAAAGTCTGTGTCGGATATAGAAAAAGCGAAGGGCAATTCGTTCTTGCTCTCCGCTTCATCAATTATCTTAATTTGTTCTTGTTCCGTGGGGAACAGACTTAGCTGTACACCAACTCGCTCAAAATTATCTCCTCTGCCTGTGCTTTGCAGTTGTTCGCCAAGCCCACCCATTTGAGTTGGTCTGTCGCTTTCAATTCCTCCGTTGCCCCCGCCGACTTCATCAGCTCCGGCATCATTTGCTCTATCCGCTCTCTCGCCGTCTTGTCGATTTCGCCCAAGTGCTGTATCAGCTCCCCGTGGAGTATCATTCTGTTCCAAAGTCCTGTTTTGTGTTTCTTGAGATAATCCTCCCTCATCATTCCGTACTTGCCGTAGGTCGGCTTCGTTTCGGGATAACTGAGGTTCGGGATGTAGTAATCTCCGTTCTTCGTGTAAGTCAGCTCTTTCATAGTTTTCCGTCCTTTCTGCGGCTTTTGTCCGCTCATAATTTTTTATGGTGAGTTCTATACTCCTTAAAATATCCTGGTTAATTTCACTTACCGCCGAGCCAAGCTCCGATATGGTTTCTATGGTATTGAAGTCGAAAACACTCAGAAAATCCTCGTGTTCAAAGTATTCGGCGGGATCAACTCCGCACCGTGACAATACCGAATATGTCGCGCTCATGCTCACCGCGTCGATGAATTTAACCTTGATGTTGTATCCATCATACCCCTCCAAGAAAGAATTTTCAATGATGCCGATAATATTTCTGCGGTTGTCACGCCAATATTCGTTTGCGGATTTTTTCACCGCGTCGTTTACCATATTAAACAAGAGATTTCCGTCCGTGCCGTATTTGTTCGAAAACATCTTTTGCAAAGCGTTGTCGTATTCGTCCGAATACTCCCATAGCTTAAACGGTCGGCTTTTATCCCTTGTACCCGTGTCCGATACGTCAAAAACATACCTCGCGCCCCTGCCGTCCGCCACCATAATACCCTTAGAGCCGCGCTTTATATACCGCCCCATACGTCTGTTCCAAACGTCGTATTCGGCGCAGGCAACAGCGTCGGGACGCTGTGAATAAATCATAAGCTGTTCGTGATAGGGGTACTTATATAGCCGCGCGGCGGTTGTTAAAAACGCCGTCCAATTCTGCGAGCTTCGCGTAAGCGACAGTGCCGTTTCATCGGCGCGCTCTATAAAGTCCTGATAATTTACTGCCATAGAATATTTCTCCTTCCAAGGTTTTTGTGCTTTTTGTGTTCATATTGAGTGAGCATCACTTCCGCAAATAAAAAAGGAGCAACCATTTTAATGATTACTCCAATTAAGATATTGTTTTGTTTTAAATCTTTATCAGCAGACAAACTGAATTTATCAATACTCCTTGAATAGAAAAACAATAATTTTTTTGTGGAGCAATATTAAAGACGACGAAACACACAAACCCTACTTTCGCTCATCCAAACACACTTTCTTTTTAGTTAGGATAATATTGATTGGTTCTTATTTTGTCATTTTTGTACTCATATCTTCTCTTATTCTATCAAGGAAATTAAAATTAAATTTCAGCTTTTTCTGTGCCTCATCTAAATCTAATTTATGCTTATAAAAATAATCACGTACAACAATTGCAGCAAAACATTGTGCTTGAACTGTTTTTGATTTTTCCAATTTATAATTAATATTCCCATAACTATGTGCCGAAGGATTTCTCAAATCAAAAAACAACTTATAATAGAAATCCAAATATGACATTTTTGCCTTTTCAAAGATACTTTCTGGATCAATACCTGTTAATTTTATCCACTTTTCTTTATGCTTAATCACAGATGTTTGTTTCCTGGAATTAGGAGGTTCACCCAATATTCCTTCCACGCTTCTACACGCTTGGACTATTGCCACCTCCATATTAGGGATTATTGCTGCGTGTTCCCATATTTCCGGTTCTTCTGATAAATGGTCATGATAGGGATGACTACTCAACTCACAAATTAAGCAAATATAAAGTTGTAAAAATGAACTACATAACATCATCATGGCTGTGTATGCTTTGTCATCACGCAACATTAATTCTATTTCAGGCGCAAGATTTCCAATGTCGGTTGCTTTTATGATTTTTCCACTCTTTAAGTATATTCCATCAAACTTTTCAAGATTATTAAACACTTGTTCAGATAAATTCTTATTCGGATCAAAATAATAAATCCATCTATATTCAAACCAATTCGATGAAATCCCTTCAAAAGCGCACGCATATTGCATTGCCATCCACATAACACTACCTATATTTTTCCAAAAAGGTTTGTCTTTGACTGTTGAATCTACATCTATTACGATTGCTGAGTTTTCATTTTTGTCATGTGTCCATACAAATAATTTTTCATACTCTGTTTCAAATAGCTCGTTTATCTCTCCGACTTTAGGATTAAAGCTATTTTCAATTAACAGTCCTTTAAGATAAGCATTTTTACATACTTCATTCGGCGGATTATGTGGATACTTCTTTTCTATCTCAATCTGTTTCTCAATTTGATAATCAACCCAATCTTCTATAGATTTTCTTAATTCATCTCCCATAGTCCATCTCCTGCTCATGACAAAATACAATTTATATATTTTCTAAAACGACAAAATAAAAATTTATAATTTTGTGAAATTCCAATTTATATAACAAAATTATACCACAAAAGCAGCTAAAACACAATATATACAGCGAAAAAAGCGGCTCCGCAGAACCGCTTTTCTCAGAAAATCAATAATTGAAGTCCGGGAACTTTTCCATCTCGTCAAATTCCTCGTCGCTCATCTGCTCAAGCTTGTCAAGAAGCGAGTCGGACATCTCCAAAAGCTCCGTTTCGTCCTGTTCAAGATACTGACGCATTACCGTGATTGCGTCCATAGTACCAATCCTCGTGTTCTTCTGATAGATACACAGAAGGTTCATTTCGTCGTGTGTTAAATTTGTCATAGCTTTACATCTCTCTTTCCTTGGATTTTGGTTGTATTTTGTCCTGCTGCGGTGGCAGCGGACGGTTCAGCTTTGCAAGAAGCGAAGGCTTTTCTTCAGCCGCCTTTACAGGCTTGGATTGTTTTGTTTCTTTGCTTTCCCTTTCAATAGCGTCTGCAAGGTCAAGCAGGGAAATTGACTTGCCGTCCTTTACATCAGCTTCAAGCTCCGCCACAGTCTTATTATCACCGTTATTTACAATTCCGTCAATCATGTTGTAATCGTCCTCAACGGACATCTCGGCAGTTTTCAGGTAATTGTCTTTTACGGCTTCCCAATCCGGCTTTTCAATACCGAATATACCGTCAAAATCGTTTATCTCCGCTAAATCAATTACCATTGACTCGGTATTGTCGGGGTGGAGCATATAAATTGTCGCGTCTGCTTCTTTAGCAAGCCGATATGCAGCTTCTTTTTCAAGCGGTAACATATTTTCATAGTCATACCCGTAGGCTTTCATATCTGCTTGCGTAATATTCGGATCGGGCAAGTCCACTGACATTTGCGACAATGCCTTTTCGGAAATATCATCAAGAAGTCTGTTTTTCTCACTGTCAGGCATTGGTTCGCCGTATGGCAGCTTGACAGAGTATTCAGAGATAATCTGCTCCTTGACCTGTTCGAGCTTCATATCGGGATTATCTATCTGCCCGCCGTCAACGAGCTTTAAGGTTTCCTTATCGTAAACAGAATAATCCCAAACATTATCGGAATTACGCTGTATATGCAGATAGTTGATACTGTTTTCAAACATCGCTTCATCAAGCTCAAGCGTCTCATTGTCAAGACCGCGTTCCTTCCTGATTTCAGCATAGTTTTTGTCTATGTCGGTAATCATTTTGCTTGAGGTTTTGTTGATGATTTCAAGAGACTCCTTCAGTTCTTTCAGTTCCTTACCGTTGCTCCACGAAGCAATATATCCGAAGCTGTTTTCGTCTGTTTTTATGCCGTAGTAAGCGCAAACAGCAAACGAAATACTTTCGGCTTGAACCTCCTCAGTATTTCTGTTTATTTTAGCGGTTTCTTCTGGCTGTTCGCCGTCTTTTACCTGTTCATCTTTTCTGTTATGGAGTTTGGAGTGTGCCAGCTCGTGCAGGAGCGCCGATACCGTCTGAACCTCGCTCATACCCTCACGGATAACTATTTTCTGTTCGTCAAGCGACAAATATCCGTCCGTACCCTTTTCAAGCGGCTTAAACTCTACGGGAACGGTCGCGCTGCGACGTATAGCTTCAACAAATGCATCATAATTCTGTACATTACCCGACAAATCACTTGCAAGCTGCGGCAGGGGCTTCCCGGCTGTCTGACTTACATCAAATACCGACACCACTCTGAACATCGGAATTTGAATTTCCTTTTCGACCTTCATCTCATTACCGTTATCATCAAGCATAGGCAGCTTGGTGTCGGGATCGAGTTTTGTTTCCTCAATCTTTTTCTTATAGGGAGTAGGAGCAATAATTTTAATGCCCTTTTCGCCCTTTTTGACATTGCGCCCAAATTGGTCGCGCCATTTGTTAAAGCCCGCAACGTGAGTTGCGTTGGGCTTTTGCATATAAATAAGCATTTGATTATTCACGCTGTACCTGTGGAAACGGCTCATAGTCTGAAGATACTGTTTATACTTGTCGGAGTTAAACAGCTCTTTTATCCCATTTTCAATACTGTCGGTAATATCCTTTAACCGCTGCTTGTTTGATTTCTTTTCTGTTTGCTGATTTTCTGCCGTTTCCGTAGCGGCAGATGTTTTCTTGTTTTCAGCCATATAGAACACCTCCTGTTACTGATTTTTGTTAAAATCAAGACTAAAAGTCGTTTTTGTGCCGTCATCTGTCATAACGATAAAAGCGTCATACTTTTTGCCCGTTTTCTCGGAGTAAATTCCGCTGACATAGGCTTTACCGTCGCGGAGCAGCGTTTCAGCCATTTTGTTAGTTAGTCCCACTCTTTTTGAAGTCAGGAAACGGTTATCCTTCCACAGAGCAAACCGACAATCGTTCTTTTCACAAAAGTATCCTCTTTTGCTCTCGGTCACATTGCTTCCGCAGCGTGGACATTTGCCGACAACCGTTCTTCCTGACGGGAACAGTACCTCCGCACCGTCGATTACCTTGTAATCACGGACGAGCGTATTTACCATATTTTCTATCGCGGACATAAACTCGTCAGGCTTCATTTCGCCTTTTTCAATCCGAAGCAACTGCTGTTCCCATTCAGCCGTCAGCAGCGGAGACTGTAATTCTTCTGGAAGTATGGTTATGAGAGATGCGCCGATACCGTCTGGGATAAGATTAACGGTTTTCTGTCCCTTTTTCCTTGTAACAAAGCCAACAGAAACAAGTTTTTCAATAATTGAAGCTCTTGTTGCCGGAGTGCCAAGTCCCTTTCTCTCGGCTTCATCGGGCATATCCTTTGCACCCGCCTTTTCCATAGCAGAAAGTATTGTGTCCTCCGTAAAATGCTTCGGCGGTGTTGTCTTGCCTTCGGTAACGGATATATATTTCGGATTTAATATCTGTCCCTCGTAAAGTTCAGTCCGATTACTGCCCGGTTCATCAGCTTTGAGATATATCTTCCAACCGGGATTAGTGACAAACCTGCCTTTTGTGTTAAACTCTCTGCCGCCGCAGGAGATAACTGCCGTGGTTTCCGTGTAAACATACGGTTCGCTTACGGCGCAAAGGGTTCTTATTGCTATGAGTTTCAATATTTCGCGTTCTCCTGCAATCAGGGAATTAACATCTGTGGTTTTAACGCTCTTTGTGAGGATAATAGCGTGATGGTCTGATACCTTTTTGCTGTTGCAAACCTTATCCGCATTTATATTCTTTAGGGACACTAAATCAAGAACGTCTGCTGAAATAGCAACAATATCACTTACAGAACCTTTCATATCGTCGGTCAGGAATTTGCTGTCCGTTCTCGGATAAGTACATAGCTTCTTTTCATAGAGAGATTGAAGATAATCAAGCGTCTGCTGCGCTGTATAGCCCAATATCCTGTTTGCGTCCCTCTGGAGCGTAGTCAGGTCATAAAGTGTCGGAGCTTTTTCGCTTTTTTCCTTACGCCCAACCGATTTTACAATAGGTTCATCATTGTTACAAATCTGTGCAGCAACCGTAGCGCTTTCTTCATCGCTAAAGCGTTCACTTTCAGCTCTAAAACCGTCAAACTCAAGGACTGTCTTGTAAAACGGCTCACTCTTAAAGGCTTTTATCTCAGCTTCACGCTGAACAATCATAGCGAGGGTAGGCGATACAACTCTGCCGACATTGAGCGTCCTGTGATACAGAACGGAAAACAGCCTTGTCGCATTGATACCGACAAGCCAATCCGCTTTGCTTCTGCAAAGAGCAGCGAGATAAAGATTATCATATTCACTGCCCGGACGAAGATTGTTAAAGCCGTCCTTTATAGCTGTGTCCTCCATTGATGAAATCCACAAACGCTTCATAGGCTTTTTACATCCGGCAAGATTAAATACCGTTCTGAAAATTAATTCGCCCTCACGCCCGGCATCGCAGGCGTTTATTACTTCCGTAATACTCTCATCACGCATTAAGCTTGTAATAACTTCAAACTGTTTGCGTTTATCCTCGCTGACAGCGTACTGCCAAGCATCGGGGATAATAGGTAAATCCTCATACTTCCACTTTCCGTAGCTTTCGTTATAGCTTTCAGCCTGCGCAAGCTCAGCTAAATGACCGAAGCACCAAGAAACGGCATAGCCGTTTCCTGATAAGTACCCGTCATTGTGCTTTGTAGCTCCGATTACGTTCGCAATCGTTTTTGCTACCGAAGGTTTTTCTGCAATTACAAGCTTCATTCTTCCAAATCCTCGCTTTCATCATCGGATATTTCGCTATCCTCGTCCTCAACCTCATATTCCGGCTCGGAGTCCGTTTCTACCTCGGTGTCCTCGGTTTCGTAGTCCTCATCGTCCTCCTCATATAAATCATTGGGATCGGTCGTGCCTTTCGTGCTTGACTTTTTATTCTTGATATTAAACCAATAGAACGCACCGCCGCCACCTAACAATGCAAGAAGAACAAGCCCGATAATCGGAGTAGTATTGTTCTGTTTCTTTTCAGGCTGCTTTTCCTCTTTCGGAGCAGGAGTAGCCGTTGCGGTTGCAATACAGCCGTCCTTGTTCCTTGAACATACGGCACAATCAGCATTTATGCTGCCAATCTCGCATTTCGTTGTACAGTTGCAAGTAGCCGTAACCGCTGCTTTCTGCTCATCCTCCATAAGAGCCATAAGGTCTGCTTCATCAACAGCGTTTAGGAAATATACATTTTCCTGATCGCCGCTGCGGTCAATAATAATATAGAAGGTATTGCCGTTTTTGGACTGTACGGTTACAAATTGTTTGTCCTCAACCTCGTCCTTGTTGTTTGTTTGGTGAACATCGTCAATAACAGTGAGATTACCACCCGGCGTGAGCGGTGTTTTGCTTTCCACACTGTCATTTACGCTGATTTCCTCGTCTTTAGGGACATTAGCATATACGGGGAAAGAAAAAGCCGTCATACCGAGTACAATAGCTAAAGTTATTAAAAAAGTTTTTGCCTTAAATTTCATTGTCGTTTTCCTCCAAATCATTTTTAGTTTTAGGAGCTTCGTCGGTCTTGCCGATCAAGCTCAGAAGCTCATCAATCGTAAGCCCGCACCCGCGAACAGCGCCGATAATTTCAGCGTTTTCAAGCTGCGTTATCTTTTCTGCGAGCTTTTTGTTTTTAGCCTGTAAGGATACGATTTTATCAGAGTTTCTCTCGTATTCCTCCTTGAGCTTTGCAATTCTTATATTCATAGATAACCTCCTTGTTTTTACGGCAGCCTACCGTACTGCATAAAATGTGAACTGAAATATGCTGAATTGACATTTGCATACTGAATCGGATCTCCGCAATGTATCATCATACCGTCACCGACATAAATTCCGATGTGTGAAGCTCCTGTTGTATTATACGTCCTCTCAAAGAATATCAGGTCGCCCGGTCTTGCGTTTTCGGGAGATACCCTTACGCATTGCTGACGCAAGCCCTCCGCTGTCGTTCTGCCGACATTCCAACCGCTGTGATTGACTACCCAGCACACAAAGCCCGAACAGTCAAAAGAGGTTGCCGGAGTAGAGCCGCCCCAGACATATGGATAGCCGAGATACTTTTTCGCTTCGTTCATCATTGCCGCAAATTTCACATCGGACAGAGCGTCCGGCGGTATTGCATAGTCCTCATATTCGGTATTGATGTACTTATCTACATACACCGAGTCTGTAAATAAATCAGGTCTGTTGCCGAGCGTCTGCATATATGTGGCATACAGCTCTAATTGGTTTTGCGTGAGTATTTCGGACGGAATGTGTGACAGGTTATTATTGACGAGCTTAACGGTGCAGATATAGTAATCGTAGGTTTCCTCGGAGGTTGTTCCGTCGGGATTTGATACTGTCCTTGTGCGCTGTTCAGTTGTTACAGTTTCCGTCAGAATATACTGCCGTGAGAATAAATCGGAAATATTACTCTCCACATCCGCAGCAGTCCACGCGCCCTGTTTAAGCGCGGTCAACGCGGATATAAGCACATAGGGATCGTGTTCTATATCGTCAAGCTCATAAATATACTCGTCATAGCTGTGTGTGCTTTCGTAGTTTGAGATAGTGTCCGACAATTCCTGTTCCAATTCCTTATACTTTTCCTCCGCAGCAAGCATTTGACTGTCCTCACTTGGATAGGTAGAGCTTGCTATCGCAGAGGACGCGCCTTGAAACATAACGGAGCAGGAGGAACAAATACAGCAGATTATGACGATAACAGCAGCTATGATACCGATTATTGCAAACACTTTTTTATGCCGCCCGATAAATTCAGCAACCTTTTTTGAGGTTTCAGTCGTCTTTTTTGAAGCATTTTTTGTAACCTCGGATGCTTTTTTCGTTGAAGCTCCGCTGCGCTTGGCTTTGGCGTATTCCTTTTTGATAGCTCTTTTCTGCTGATGCTTGGATTGAGGGTTACTGCCCGGAGCTTCACGGGACTGATACTTAGCCTGCTTGTTAAGCGCATTGAGATTGGCTTTATCCGCCTGTTTTTCAGCCTTTTCCACAGCCTTATACGGCTTCAGCTTTGAAGAACGGTATGTAAATTTCGCCGTTCTTATACTTGCTTCAGCCGTTTTCTCAATACCGTGAGCGGCGCTTACAGATGTACTGTCATCTTCATTGTCACGCAGAACATTTACGGCAGCACCCGCCGCGAATTGGGCGGGTACTGTTTTGGCTTCCGACTTTAAATGCGATAAAGGCTTCTTTTTATCGACTTCCTCGAAAAGTATTTTAGTTTTGACCTTACCGCTTTTCTCATCAATATACCGCTGTTTCTTTTTTACCCTTTTCTTTGGAATGTTCGCCTCTGCCTTTTCCAATCGGGCGGCTGCCTTATCTGTTTTATTAACCGCACGTTTGAGTTCGGGAACTTGCCGTTCTTCTTCGGTAAACAGAAGTCGTGGTGATTTCTTGGGCATTGTTTACCACCGCCTTGTCTTGATTTGCTTTTCATAATCAATCCTCACTTCCTGTATTGATATAAATACTTGCCGAGATTGTAACAGGCTTGCCAGATAAAAATATACCGCCGAGCTGTTCAAGGAAGCTGCCCAAATCGGTCTGCTCCGTTTCGGCGTTATCCTCCGCTTCTCCGGTTGTAATAAATTCGGGTTCAAGCATATTCAAAATCCCCTCGAACATAGCACCCTCATCGTCCTCTGCCATAGCGTGGTGAGGACAGCCAATGCTTTCAAGCGTATCGAAAAATTCACCTTCGAGCGAATTATTCAGGGTATGCATATTGCCCTTTCTCGGTCTTTCGCAATGGCTGAGAGCTGCGTCTACCACCATACAATGGTCATCAACTATCTGATACAAGCCGATAACCTTATTTATAAGCTCATAGAGCTTATCCTTGTTAATTATACAGATTTCTGTGTGCTTCATAGTGTTTTACCTCCTGAAATTTAATTATTTTGTTTAACCTGCTCCTGTGGCTTGGTTGTCATAATCGCATAGAGCCTCGTATCCTTAGGGAAACGGTCAACGAACGGCAAAATCGTACTGCCGTAGAACAACAAGCCCTCGCCCTCGCTTGAGTGCGTGACGTAGGATAACTGATGGTTCGATATATTAAGCTGCTTCGCAAGTATCTGTCTGTCGCCGGATGCCTGATTGAGCATATACACATAATCGGAGTTTTCAAAGATGTTTTCCACCTCACGGCTTGATAACAAGTCTTTGACGTTCTGTGTAATACCTGTCGGGATACCGCCCCACTTACGAAAACGCTTCCAAATCTCTACCGTATATGCTGCTGTCTGTTCTTCTTTTAAGAGCAAGTGCATCTCGTCAATGTAATATCTCGTTGATTTATGGGCTTCACGGTTGACGGTAACCCTGTTCCAGACTTGATCCTGAACAATAAGCATACCTATCTTTTTAAGCTGCTTGCCAAGCTCCTTAATATCGTAACTCACAACTCTGCTATGGATATTTACATTTGTCCTGTGATTGAACACATTAAGTGAGCCCGTTACATAGATTTCAAGCGCTGTTGCAAGATATTGAGCTTCCTTTTCGTCCTGTTTACGCAGCTCATTATACAAATCCTCAAGAATAGGCATATTCTCAGGCTTCGGATCGTTTAAGTAATCTCTGTAAATCAGCCTTACACAGCGGTCGATGATTGTTTTCTCAACAGGCTGCAAACCCTCCTTGCCGCCGACAATCAGCTCACAAAGTGAGAGTATGAAGTCGGATTTAAGAGATAACGGATTTTCTTCCTCCGAATAGTTCAAATTCAAATCCATCGGATTTATAAAGTCTGCGGAAGTCGGTGAGATTTTTATTACCTGTCCGTGCAGCCGTTCCACGAGCGGCCCGTACTCTGCTTCGGGATCGCAAATGATAATATCGTCCTCAGTTACAAGAAAAACATTTGCAATTTCTCTCTTTGCCGAAAACGATTTACCGCTGCCCGGAGTACCGAGTATCAGACCATTCGGGTTCTTTAAGAGCTTTCTGTCAACCATAATAAGGTTGTTTGAAAGTGCATTGATACCGCAATATAAGGCTTCTTTACCTGTTTGAAAAAGCTCCTGTGTGGTAAAGGGTATAAAAATAGCGACGCTTGATGTTGTCAAGCCCCGCTGTATTTCTATTAAGTTTTTACCGAGTGGGAGAGAGGACATCAGGGCTTCCTCCTGCCGAAAATCAAGCCGTTCAAGCGTACAGTTATATTTCTGTGCAATAGATTTTGCCTGAAATACATTACTGTCGAGCTTGCGTTTTGTATCGCCTAAGTTTACAACGATAAATGTCATTAAAAACATTCTCTCGTTCCGGCTCTGTAAATCCTGCAACAGCTTTTTTGCTTCACTTCCGTATGTAGCAAGGTCTGACGGAATGATGTCCATATCATAGCCGGCACGGACAGCCTTTTTTTGTTCCTCAATTTTCATCTTATCAAGGTCGGTTATTTTACGCTTTATTGTCTTAATAGCCTTTACTTGGTCTACCGACTGAATGTGCATAGACACGATAACCGAGCTTTGCATATCAAGAAAATCTGCAAGCATTCTGTCCGACAGCTCCGGAGCGAGTATTTGCAGGAAAAATGCCTTTCCGCTTTTGCTGCCGATTTTAAACCCGTATCCGTTCCTGAACTCAAACGAGGACGGGGCTATGAAGTCCTTCACGGACAAGCCCGTTTTCGGAAGCCAATCCCACGAAAAGCGAAACGGCTCTGTCGCGTCAAGATGGAACATATCGTACATTACCTTTAACCGCTCAACTCCGTTTAGCGGAGCTGCCAAAACACCGAGCTTCTTAAAATTATTGAGAATGTCTGTTTCTATACGCTCAATTCTCGGCTTTGCTGCCTTAATGTTATCGGCTTCAATGCCGAATGTGATGTACTTTGTTTTGATAAGACCGTTATTACCGCGGGACAGTCGGTCTTGAAGCATCTCCGTGTATTCCTCACGAATTTCGTCAAAGTCATCTCCCTGTGGAGCAATAACAAGCTGACTTGAAAAACTGTCATCCTTTGCCGATAAATTCATAAACGACAGCTCAAAATGTACCGAGCTGTCAAAGTAGTTCAGAAAATCACTCCAACCGTCAAAAATAGCCGTTTTATCCTCATTCTGATTAAGCTGATAATTGATGTCCTGAAACTGTATCGTTTTTGTGTAGTAGTTATCGTCAACTCTGCATATTCCATCCTTAAACATCTGCTTAAACGGAATACTGTCCTGAGCCGACATTTGCTTCTTATCTTCTTTTTTTGCCTTGCGGATAGCCGTATCAATGGCGTTTTTGTCCGCGCGGCTCAGATTTTTTGTGTACAATTCGCGTAACCTCCTTTTCAAGTTCTTCCTGTCTGCGTAAGCAATCATAGAAATTATTTGTCATATACGGGCGCTCCTTCGGACGAAGGAAGCAGACGTCAATGATGTTTTTCAGCATCTTTTCAAGCGGCTGACCGTGCTTTTCATACAATGCAAGCAGAAAACAAGGAAGCATTACAATAATCATAAGCATTGCCGATACGCTTGTGCCGAGCGCTTTCTTTGTAAGAAAAAATATCGGCAATCCGATAACAATTCCTATGCCGAAACATATAAGCTGCCGCTTGGTGAGATTGAACATCACCTTTGTTTTGACTTTCGTCAAGTCCTTTGGTACGGGTACATAAGCCATAATTTTTCCTCCTTCCTATTTTAGTGAGCGTTGAAAACACTTTTAGCCAGCGAGCCTGTCTTGAATAATGTAAAGCACAGAAGTACCGTATAACCCATACACGACCAAATAGCCGTGCTGACGTTGGTATCGACAATCATATTCTGAACCAATACGGCGTAAATCGCTATACATACCATTATTAAAAAGCCCTGAAAACCTAATGCAAATAAGCTCCTCAGATAATTTTGTCCCATTTGTCCCCATTCGTGGTTGACCATTGTGGACATCGGTATAGGAGCAACCGAGGTTACGAGATATATCTCAATCATTCGCCCGTAGGCTATGATAAAAATACAAATGGATAATGCCCACATCGTAATGCCAACGATAAACGATTGCAGCCACAGCCCTAACAGCTCACCGACACCCATTGCTTGCAGCCGTGTTTCAAGGTCTGCAAAATGCGATGCAATATCAATGTTTAATGTTCCTGTTATTATGCCGGACGAACGGCTAATAACACTCTGGGCTACATCAAACACTCCCATTACCAAATCCCAAGTATGGGATACAATCAAAACCGCGCAGGCTGTTTTGAATATCCACTTAAAGAACATCCAAGTATCAACATCGTGTAAGTTATTCCTGTCGGTGATAAGCTGTATAAGCTCCAAGGTCATTACTATCGCAAGAATAACTCCCGCAATAGGTAAAATAACATTGTCAGACAGGTTTTTTATCATATTGAAGATGTTGCTGTTCCAAGCCTGCGGGGTTGAACCTACCTGCGTACTGATTTCCTGAACTTTAGTATTTACATTATCAAACAGCCCTGACAAATTGTTCATAATCCCATTGACAAGAAGGTTTTTTATCCATTCGGTGAATTTATCAAAAATATAATCCAACGAGTTTTCCTCCTTTCAAAAAAGCCCCCGCAATTAGCCTTACGGGGGCTTTACTGTCTTGTTTCTTTAGCTGAACAGTCCTGACAGAAGCGGTACAAGCGTCATACCTATAAGGGCTACACCGCCGCCCGCCATCAACTGCTTCATACCCTGTGACTTTGCTAATGTGCGATAAAGAAGTAATAGAAGTGTAAAAAATTTTGCCGTTCCTATCCGGCACATGGGGCTGTGTCGGATAGGTCGGGCGGTTATTCGGGCAAGTCAATCTTGCCGACAAAGCTGTAATAAATCTCAATGTCCTGCCTGCGGGTGCCGTTCTCGTCATAGCTGCACTCATGCACGACGATTTTCTCAATCATTTCCCGCAAGAGGGTGGGGGTCAATTCTTCAAAAGCAAGGTGCTTTCTCACAATCCCCATGAATTTCTCGGCGTTGACGGTGGCGGCCTGCGACTTGGAAAGTTCCTCCTGCAAAGCGGCAGCCCGGTCTTTCAGTTCCCGCTGCTCCTGCTCATAGTCCGCCGACAGCTCCATGAAACGCTCGTCGCTGATTTTGCCGCTTACATTGTCCTCATACAGCCGCTTGATAATGCGGTTCACTTCGGCAATGCGTGTCTGGGCCTGTTCAAGCTGCTTCGTGGCTGCGGCGGTCTTTCTCTTGCCGCCGATTTCGTTCTGCTGGATGAGCAGCTTTACAAAGCGGCTCTCATGCCTGGCGGCGTATTCCGTCACTTGCCGGAGATTGGAAAGCACGCCCGCCGTCAAAAGGTCGGTGCGGATAAAGTGTGCCGTACAGTCACGGGTACGCTTCTTGTAGCTGCCGCAGATATAACAGTCCTGCTTGCGGTTCTTGTTCTGATACCGCTGCTGATACAGCACATGGCCGCAGTCGGCGCAGAACAGCATACCAGAGAACAGCCCCACTTCATCATAGCGGTTCGGGCGTTTTCGCTGCTTGCGTAACTCCTGCACACGCTCCCATGTTTCCGTGTCGATAATCGGCTCATGGTGATTTGGGAAGATAGCCTGCTTCTCGATGGGGTTCTCAACGCTGTGCTTGACCTTGTAAGAGGGCTTCTCCGTCTTGAAGTTTACCAGACAGCCGGTGTACTCCCGGTTTTCGAGGATATGAACGACGGTGTTCGTCGCCCATTTGCACTCATAGCCGGGGTGGTAGCGGCGGGTGCTGCCCGTCCTGCGGTATTCCAGCGTCCCCGGCGTGGGGATTTGCTGCTCCGTGAGCATACGGGCAATCTTGGTCGGGCCATTCCCGGCAAGGCAAAGCTGGTATATCTGCTGGACAACCGGCGCGGTTTCCCCGTCAACGATATAGTTCTCGTCCTCGTCCATGAGGTAGCCATAGACCGGCTTGCTGGTAACGGGCTTGCCGCTCATGCCTTTTGCTCGTTTTACTGCCTTGATTTTCTTGCTCGTATCTCTCACCAGCCATTCATTGAACAGATTTCGCAGCGGGGTAAAATCGTTGTCCATGCCCTCGCTGGCACTGTCCACATTATCGTTGACAGCGATAAAACGCACACCCTTTTGAGGGAACAGCATTTCCGTGTAAAACCCTACCTGCAAGTAGTTTCGCCCTAACCGGCTCATGTCCTTGACGATGACCGTACCCACTTTCCCGGCTTCAATGTCTGCAAGCATGGCTTGAAAACCGGGCCTTTGAAAGTTCGCGCCGGAGAAGCCGTCGTCGGTGTACCAGCGCAGATTGGTAAAGCCGTTCTGCTTGGCGTAGGTTTCCAAAATCCTTTTCTGGTTCGATATGGAATTACTCTCGCCTTGCAATTCGTCCTCATGGGACAATCTCGGATAAAGGGCGGTAATGAGGTTTTGGGTGGCTTGTCTTAACATAAAATCCTCCGTTTCCGACAGCCAGCCCCACTATTCCGTGGTTTCATTGTACCACGGAACAGGGGCGGCTGTACAGCGGTAAAAGTGATAAATCTGCTTCTTTACAGCTTGTCAAATCGCCTTTTTTTGTGTAGCAGCGGCTTCCGCTTCCAGTACCCTCGCCATCTTGTCGGCGGCGGTGCTGGTGGTGTCTTTCTTGAAAAAGCCGGACACGACAAGAACGGTATTCCCCATGCGGATTTCCGTCACGCAGTCGGGGCGGCGGGTGGTACGGTGGTCGTGCTGCTTGATATTCTCCATAGGCAATACTCCTTTCATTCAGCCAGCAGTTTCTTCATGGTTTCCATTTTCCGCTTTGCGGTTTCCTGCCGGAAGTTGACGCCAGTAAAGCGTATCGGGACGCACATGGACAGCAGTCGGTCATAAATCCGGGAATGGGCCGTGTCTGTCGGCTTTTTCAACTCGTCCAGCGGGCGGTTGGTGGTGGCGATCAGCGGCTTGTTGCTGCGGTATCGGGTATCAATCACATGGAATACCTGTTCCAGTCCATAGTCGGTGCCACGCTCCATGCCGAAGTCGTCAATGATAAGCAGCGGATAGCGGCAAAGGCGGGAAATATACTCATTCCGGCCTGTAAAGCCGGGAGAGAGGTCGCCCAGGATAACGGCGAAGTTCGTCATATATACGGGGACTTCTTTCTCCATGAGGGCGTTTGCGATACAGCCCGCAAGGTAGCTTTTCCCGTTGCCGACGTTCCCCCAGAACAGGCAGCCGATGTTTTCGGCCTGCATTTCTTCCCAATGCTCCGCATACCGCCGGGCAATCCCGGTCTGCGGGTTTCTGCCGTTGTCGTTCTCGAATGTCCATTGCTGCATGGCTGAGTCGGCAAAAGCCCTCTGTTTCAGATTTTCCACGGCTTCCACATGGCGGCGGTGTTCCTCGGCGGCCTGCCGCTGCTCACGGGCGGCTCTCTGGCAGTCGCACTCTGCCGGGTGGCGGTCACGGCCAAACAGCTCCTTACCCTCCGGGAAGTAGGCTTCTTTCGGCGTATGGCACTTTCCGCAGTAAAGCAGTCCGTCCTCGCCGATATAGTCCTCCATCTCCGGGGCGGCGGTTGTCATGTTCTCCAAAATATCTTTGATTTCACTTGTCATAAGCTTTCTCCCTCCATACAGGTATAGTCGGGGATGCCCTGTTTTACGGCTCCCTTTTTGTCATTGGCCGCCCATCTGTGCAAGGCGGCGGCATAATTCTGGTAGGCTTTCCCGCTGGCGGCAAGGTAATGGCTCATTTCCTCAATCAGCCGTTCCAGCCTGTCCGGGTATTCTGCCTGTAACTCGTCATATTCGTCCTTTGACAGAAAAATATTCTCATATCGGCCATAAGCTGTGGGCGGCTCCCCACTCGCTCTCATTGTTTGGTTCTCTATTAAGTTGTTTATATTAGTTTTGTTAGGGGTCGGTTTTCCGACCATCATAGGGTCGGTTTTCCGACCGTCATAAGGTCGCTTTTCCGACTGTATGAGGGTCGCTTTTCCGGCCATCAGTTGGTCGGAAAACCGTACCACTGGGACAGGCGGCACTTTCACATAAAGCCGATTGGGTGCGGAGAAGCCCCGCCGTTCCCGTTCTAAAAGCCCGGCTGCGTCCAGTTCTTTCAAGGCTCCCTTGATGGCGGTACAACCCTTGTCCAGCATTTCCGCTATCTCCGCAACGGGGTAGACAATGAATATCCTGCCCTCGCCGTCCTGCCAGCCGTTCTTCTGTGACAGGGTGGAGCGGTCTAATAAAAGCGCATACAGCAGCTTGGCGGTCTGTGAAATCTCCATTTTCAGCAGGAAACGGGGGTATGGAAGATAGGCGGGCAGCGTGGTGTCTGCCCTGATATAATCAGCGATAGTATCACCTCCCTCTGTGTTGTGTCGTTTTTGGGCTTTGTCACGCATTAGGACGGCATTTCCGGGGGGAAAGGATAAATGTATCGCATACCCTTTGACACCCACGAAAAAAGCCTTGATTTATGCGGGTTTGAAAGGCTCTA
>CAJKEB010000007.1 GCA_905198865.1 uncultured Eubacteriales bacterium | reverse complement strand
TTAGGGGATGAAATCCCCTAAATCGCGTCTCCTGAAAGGAGACACGACGGTGCTCGGGGCGGAGGCGGCGAGCGCAATAGGGTGGGCGAATAATTCAATTAAACTATAATTTACATCACAAAATGGGGCTGATGCGTTAATGCATCAGCCCCATTGTTTTAAATTTTGTTTTAAATCTTATTTTAATGCCTCTCGTATTGTATCAACGAGTTCAATGTATTCGGCATCGTCTAAGTACACTCTGTCCGGATTCATTGCAAATGTACCACCCCACTCAAATTCATCGGTATACTTCGGTACAAGATGGAAATGAAGGTGGTGACCAGTATCGCCGTATGCACCGTAGTTAATCTTCTGAGGCTTGAATATTTTCTGTAAAGCCTCAGAAATCTTAGCAATATCTTCAAAGTAAGCATTTCTTTCCTCAGCAGAAAGCTCGGTCATGTCGCCGACATGCTTCTTATGAGCGGCAATAACACGTCCTCTGTGGCTTTGCTCCTTGAACAAATATACTTTGCAGGTGTCAAGCTCACATATCTTTATACCGAATTTAGCGACCAAGTCGCCCTCCATACAATATGCACAATTTTGATCAATCATGGCTTTTCTCCTTGATATTTATTTTTATATAATTTGATTTAAACCTTCGCCGCATCCTCTTTAGCCTGAGTATCGTCTTCAGTCTCAGCCGGCTTTACTTCTTTTACTTCCTCTGCTTTCTCCGCTTCAGCTTCAGCTTTAGCTTTTGCAGCATTTTCAGCCGCTTTTTTTGCTTTAAGCTCCGCAATCTGCTCAGGTGTCAGCTTAGGCTTTTGCGGCTTCGGCTCAGGTCTTACGAGTCCCTGAGGCGTAACCTTATTAATCGCACCACGCGGACATTTCTGTGCGCAAAGACCGCAGTTAACGCACTTACTCGGGTCAATAACCGCAAGATTATCACTTATAGCGATTGCGCCTTTCGGACATGTCTTTGCACAAATTCCGCAGCCGATACAGCCAACCTGACAATCGTGACGAGTAACGCCGCCCCTTTCGACGCTCTTGCAAGTAATTGTGTACTTACTGCGAAGCGGGAGTATCTTTATTATTTTTTTCGGACAAGCCTCAGCGCAGGCGCCGCATGCAACACACTTGTCGATGTCGACATACGCAACACCGTCCTTGATACTCATAGCGCCGAACTTACAAACATTAACGCATGAGCCAAAGCCAAGACAGCCGTATGCGCACATCTTCTCACCGCCGCCGAGACGAGCGGCACTGTGACAGTCGCGGGGACCGTCAAAATAATACTTCTGAACCGCACGGTCGGGATTACCATTACACAAAACACGCGCAACCAGCTTTTCCTTAACCTCGTTTTCAACGCCCATGATTTCCGAAATCTTACTTGCGACAGCTTCGCCACCCACCGGGCACATGTTTGTCTTTACACCACCCTTACACAGAGCTGAAGCATAAGCCGAGCATCCGGCAAATCCGCAGCCGCCGCAGTTTGCGCCGGGTAAAACCTCCAAAATCTGCGGTATGCGCTCATCCTCTTTAACGGCAAAAACCTTTGAGGCGATACCGAGAAGCACACCGAAAACCAATCCCATTCCTCCGACAATCAGGACGGGAACCAAAATACTTGATACCATTATTCTTATTCCCTCCTTTAGAAGCTAAGACCCGAAAATCCAAGAAATGCAATCGAAAGCAATGCTGCAGTAATAAGCGCAATGGGCATTCCCTTCAAGAATTCGGGTACATCTGAACTCTCTAATCTCTCTCTAACGCCGGCAAACAATACGATGGCAACCGTGAAGCCGATACCGGCAGAAACGCCGTATACCACCGACTTTAAGAAGCTCATCTCCAAGCCGCCGAACTTTGTGATATTCTGAATTGCAACACCGAGTACCGCACAGTTGGTTGTGATAAGCGGAAGATAAACTCCGAGTGAACTGTACAGTGACGGTATAGACTTTTTCAGGAACATTTCAACGAACTGAACCAGCACGGCAATAACGAGTATAAACGCAATGGTCTGCATATACTCAAGTCCGAAAGGAACAAGCAGGTAATACTGTACGCACCACGTTATAATAGATGCGCAAGCCATAACAAATATAACCGCAAAACCCATACCGACAGATGTATCAACCTTTTTTGACACACCGAGGAACGGACAAATTCCGAGGAATTGAACAAGTACAAAGTTATTAATCAGAATTGCTCCGACACTAATAATCAATAATTCAGCAACCATGTTACATTTCCTCCTTTTCATCTGCTGCGGCTTTTGCAGCCTTCTTCTTTCTGCCTGCGGCTATAATATTGATTACAGCAAGCAGACAGCCAAGCGTAAGGAACGCTCCCGGAGGCAAAATCATTACTGAAACCGGCTGGAAACTGCTTCCGAACAACGAAATACCTGCGAATGTTCCTGCGCCGAGGATTTCTCTGACAGCGGCAATAAGAGTGAGCGCACAAGTAAATCCGAGACCCATACCAATGCCGTCAACAGCCGATTTGCCTACGCCGTTCTTGTTGGCAAACGCTTCGGCTCTGCCGAGAATAATACAGTTTACAACTATAAGCGGAATATATATACCCAGACTGCTTGCAAGCGATGGAACATATGCGTTCATCAGCATTTGTACAATCGTTACAAATCCGGCAATAATTACTATGTATCCTGCAATTCTGATCTTGTCAGGAATAAAGTTCCTCAGCAGCGAAATAACAATATTCGAGCATATCAAAACAGCGGTTGTAGAAAGTCCCATACCGATTGCATTGATAACTCCTGTCGTAACCGCAAGAGTTGGACACATTCCGAGAAACAGTACAAATGTCGGATTTTCAGTAAGCAGACCGTTTATAAATGTTTTCATATATGAATCTTGTTTCATTCTGCGGCACCTCCCTCAGCAGCTTCATCTATGCTTTCAGTGTTTTCATCGCTTTCGGCATCTTCAGAATTCTCCGTAACCTGTTCTTCATCAGTAGCAGGCTCCTCATCTGCGGCTGCAACTGGTACCAAAACAGGCTCGCCGTTTTCATCAAGGACTGGCTCACCGTTTTCGTCAAGCAGGATTTCGGTTTCGCTCTGCTCCGGCAGACCGTCCAAAGCGGCCGGAGCATTATCATCAATAACCACTCTCACAGCGTCAAGCACAGCGTTAACCGCCTTTGTAACTGCTTTTGATGTAATCGTTGCACCTGAGATAGCGTCAATTTTATATTCAGTGCTTGCTGCGCTTCCATTTTTGTTAACCTGTATATTTTCACCAAGACCTGAATACTGGTCAATCCAATCTGACTGCGACTTTGCGCCGAGGCCCGGTGTCTCGTCCATTTCAGTTACCTTTGCCTGCGTTATCCTGCAATCAGGATCAACACCTACCATAACCGTTATATCGCCGCCGTAGCCCTCGCTGCAAACTGCGCTTGCAACGTATCCTACAACAGTTCCATCGTCTTTAAGACCGCAGTAAACTTTGCCTACCGTTACTGCCGGGTCTTTGCAGTCCGGAATTTTTGTTCCGTCAAGATCGAATTTATCGGCATCAGGCAGCAGCTCCTTCATCGTCTCATTTGTTGACTTTTCAGCGTTTTCTGCAATAATAGGCTTTGTTATCATATTAACCGCGCCGAGAAGCGCTGCAACAATCGCCGTTATAAGCAGAAGTTTAACCGTAAGTATCGCTGTATCCTTCATTATGCCTGCGCCTCCTTTCTCTTCTTCGAGGCACCGTAACGTTTCGGCGCTGTGATTCTGTCAATAAGCGGAGTTACAATGTTCATAAGCAGGATTGAATATGAACAGCCCTCCGGATAACCGCCCCAAACACGTATCAGCACAGTAATAACACCGCAGCCGATACCGAATATAATCTGTCCGACCGGTGTATACGGTGTTGTCGTATAGTCTGTTGCCATAAAGAACGCGCCGAGCATAACTCCGCCCGCCATAATCTGATACAGAGCATCGCCCGTGAACAAGCCGTCATGACCGGCAAACATCCATGTACCGAGTGCAACCGTGAGTAAATATGTAAGAGGTATTCTGATTCTGATAACACGTCTTACTATCAGATATATACCGCCAATCAATATTGCAAGCACCGATGTCTCACCGATACAGCCGCCAACATTACCTATGAATAAGTCAAAATACCCGGGAAGTTCACTCACAGCACCCTCTGCGCCGGCATAAGCCGCAAGCGGCGTTGCGCTTGTTACAACATCAGCAGTATTCCAGAAAGGAACAGCCGTATGGGGAGCAACCCATGTTGTCATAGCAAGAGCCCACGAAGCCAGCAAAAATGCTCTTGCCGCCAGAGCGGGATTCATGAAGTTATGACCCAGACCGCCAAAAAACTGCTTAACGATTATTATAGCAAAAAATGCTCCGATAACTACCATCCACAGCGGTATGGTAACAGGCATATTAAATGCCAGAAGCATACCCGTCACAATCGCACTCAAATCACCGACAGTCGCAGGCTTTTTCAGCAGCTTGCCCCACAGCCATTCAAACAGCACGCACGCAAGCACACTTATAACCGTAACAACAAGCGCTCTGTAGCCAAACACAAGCGTTCCTGCAATCAGCGCCGGAATCAACGCAATAATAACATCAAGCATTGTGCGCCTAACCGTATCGTTTCCGGTAATATGCGGCGAATGTGATACAACCAATAAATTATCCACTTATATCCCTCCGCTCTCTTATTTTCTCTGCTGCGCTTCACGCAGCTTAACTTTTGCAACTTTTATCTGCTGAACCTGACGGCGTTTTGACGGACAGCTGTACGCGCAGCTGCCGCACTCAATACAATCATTTATATTGAGCTTCTCAAGCGCCTCGTAATTATCGGCTCTTGCAGCCTCGTCAAGTCTGTTCGGCAGAAGCTTCATCGGACATACATATACGCACTTACCGCATCTTAAGCAAGCGCTTTCCTCCAAGCCGTAGGCATATTCCTCACCGAACGCCAAAAATCCGGACGTACCCTTAATAGCCGGGACATCAATATTCGGCAATGCCAATCCCATCATAGGACCGCCCATAACAACCTTTTTAGGTTCTTTAATAAATCCGCCTGTCTGCTCAATAATGTCACTGAGCTTCATACCTATACGGATTTTATAATTTCCGGGGTTTTTAACGCAGTCGCCGCCGGTTGTAACAATTCTGGTCATGACCGGCAGACCTCGCCTTACAGCCTGATAGATTGCGCGGCATGTATCAACATTGCAAACGATTGCGCCAACCTGCCACGGAAGCTGACCGGGACCGACTTTGCGTCCTGTTATGGCGTTAATCAGCTGCTTCTCACCGCCCTGAGGATATTTCGTTTTAAGCGTTTCAATATGTATATTTACATCTTTGTTCTTTGCCGCAATCGCCGACATTGTCTCAATAGCGACTTCTTTATTATTCTCAATGCCGACATATCCGTCCTTGAGGTCAAACATGTGCATCAGAATTTTCAGTCCGCCGATGACTTGTTCAGGTGTTTCAAGCATCGCACGGTAATCAGAAGTCAGATACGGTTCACACTCGGCCGCATTCACTATTACATAATCAATATTGGCCTCGGGTGGGGGCGACAGCTTGACATGGGTAGGGAATGTTGCACCGCCCAGACCTACAACGCCCGCCTCTTTAATAATTTCGATGAGTTCGGCTTTTGTAAGCTTCGTATAATCATCACAGCCCTTAAAATCCGGATACATGGTATCCTGACCGTCGTCTTCAATCACAACTGACTCAACAAACAAGCCGTTTGGATGCATACGTTTTTCAACAGCTTTAACCGTACCTGAGACCGTTGAATGTATACAAGCTGATACAAATCCGCCGGCTTCTGCTATCTTCTGACCGGCATATACAAAATCACCGGGCTTAACAATCGGTTTTGCCGGTGCGCCTATGTGCTGAGTCATAGGATAAACCATTTCTTGCGACGGGTCAAGCTCAACAATCTTTTTGCTCTCAGTCGGAGCTTTCATATCATTTGGATGAACTCCGCCGCGGAATGTCTTTAACATCTCACACAACCTCCCATTACTTATATTTTACTCTATTATTTTATTCAAAATTTCATATGTCCTTTTTTAGCGATTATCACATAATACTGAGACATAACACTTTAATTATAACCATTGTGCATTTTAATGTCAATATTTCCGACAAAAAAATTAAAAAATTAATTGGAAATAATGTCAAAATATAATAAAAACAGCGTCTGTAAAGTCGATTGGTTTACAGATGCTGTTTTTAATTTATACAGTTAAATATTATTAATTAATAACAGATGAGCCGTTTTTGGTATTAAATGTCGAAGCCGGTAAGCCGCTATCATCGGTCAGATTCGGCATTTCAGGATACGCGCCCCATGCATACATCACATCAACAGGATTTTGAACCGCTTCGCTCCATACTATCACCTTATCATCTGCTATTTCGGCATTTGCAGGGTAGAACTTTCCCGACTCATCGGACACCCAGAACTCGTGAAGCACACTTGTATCCGTTCCCGTAGCTTTGATTTTGCTGTCACAGGCCGAGTCTGCATACTGTGACTTGTCCATCACTCTCAGGCTGCCGCTGTGCTTGAAGCTGAGAACCGCGGTATTGCCCTCAATCTGCTTTGATTCGTATTCGGGACCTGACACAACAATATCTTCTTCGCCGTACAAGTCACGTGCGGCATAGTTTAAAAACCTCTGCGCCACAACTTCTTTCTGCCATGGATGGATATCAGTCCTTGCACATCCGGAGCCTTGTTCATATGCGCCGATTATATCAAGCAGACCGACCATACCGACATTATTTTTATTCTTTATCTTGTTCAGCGCGATACGCTGACCCTCGCGGATTTCGGATTCGTCCTTTACTCCGTATCTCGTAACCTGTGCATAATAAAACGGCAAGTCTGATTTATTCCACTTCTCGCGGTATACGTCAATCAGTCCGGCCATTGCGTCGCTGTACTGCTCAGCCGTCATATTAGTCCTGTACTGGTCGGCTTCACCCTGATACCAAAGTATACCGCTCACCTTAAACTTTGTAAACGGATATATCCTGTTATTATAGAGGTCTCCGCCGTCGCCTGTGAAGCTGCCGTTTGACATGCCGTTCGGGTACCAGCGATTAATCTCGGTATCTCCAACCGCAACGCTGATTATACCAACATTGCGATTATATTTTTCTTTTAATCCCTGCGCAAAATAATATGCAATCGCTGAAATATACGACGCTCTGTCGGGAGTGAGCTCGGTCCAGTATTCGTTCCAGTCATTCAGCGGTACATTTTCAATCTCGCCGTTTGCGCCGTTTATACCGATATTATACATGTTGACCATACGTATATCAGACGAGGTCGCCTGACGTTTTCCTGCGCCTGAATTTAAAAGCTGTTCTCCGCTCTTCTCGCCGCAGAGATAAAACTCCATATTCGACTGTCCGGCAAAAACCCACACATCGCCAAAGGTTATATTATCAAATTCAAGCTTATCTTCTCCGTCAGTCACGGTTAAGCTGTAGCTTCCTCCGTTCCCAAAACAACCGAGACTGATTTCCCAGCTGTTGTCTGAACCGGCGCTGTTCTTAAACACCTCTCCGGTAGCATTGTCCTTAAGCTCGGCAGTAACAGTTGTTCCGCGCGGCGCCTTGCCGTATATCACAAGCTCTTCATCTGCCTGAAACATCATATTGTTGCTGTATACGTTTGCCATGGAAAGGCTGCTTGAAGCCTCGGTATATCTGTAGTCAAGCGGCAGATTAACCGCAGTTTCCATTGTATTTCTGTCATAGGTCAATATTCTTATGTAATCTCCGAGCTGAATTTTCATACCCGAAAACTCAATCGGAGTATATTCGCCGATTAAAAACTCAGCGTCTATTGTTTTGTATGACTTAAGCAATTTATCCTTATTATACACTGCCAGCGTTACAAGACCGCTGAAATTTTCAATCGGGTCATACGCCACAAGGTCAATAGTTGTAGTGTCAGCGCTGTCAACCATAATCCCGTTGTTGCAAATCCATTCTATTTCACCAAACGAAGCAAAAGCCGACAGCTCAATCTTAAAGTATCTGTACTCTCCGTAGCCGCTAAACTCCATAATGTGCCAATCAGTACTCAAATCTCCGTTAATATCCGGATTAACTGTGCCGAGTTCAACAAAATTTTTGTTATCTTTTGACGCCAAAAACTTAGTGCCGACGCACATATTTGCCGTCATCTGCGAGCTTGTATTTGGTATGTATTTAATATATGAGAGGGATTTCAGCTCGCCTGCATCAAGCGTGACCCAATTATCCTCGCCTTCGTTTTCCATACATGTATTGGGGTCACCGTCATACAATGCCTTTGTACCCCCGGAAGTATTAAATTCTCCCGCGCCGGATTTTAAGTTGGCAGATGTTATTTTATCCGGCTCAACGGCTCTGCCCTCCTGTGAATATAACTTAACTTTAGGTATGGCAAGCTGTTCATCATCAGCTTGCCGAACACTTAAATCTTTGCCGCCGTTTAAAATCATATAAACCGAGGACTTAATCTCAGACAAACTATCCGGCAGCTTTATGCTGTCAAGCTGGTATTCGCTCAGCATAAAAACACCGCCGAAAATCAATAAAACCGCAATAACCGACATTATAACATAAAGAGTATTATGCCTTTTTTTGTTTTTGGTTTTCCCGCTGTTATGCTTCTGATTTTCAGGTTCGGAGTTTGACCGCTCCGTATTTTGTTCAGTCTTTTTTATGATCTTTTCATCAGATGGTTCTATCTGTGTTTTGCTGTTATGGTTATTCTTACTCATTGAAACACACCCTATATATTACCCGAAATCTAATCCTTTAAGTTTATTCCGAGTATTTCCGCCGCATTCTTAAAATATATTCTGTCAAGCTCGTCATCTGTAAGCCCTGCGCTGTCAATAAACTCAACCGCCTCGTTCGCTCTCTGCCACGGATGGTCTGTTCCGAAAACTATCTTATCCACGCCGTGGTTTCTTACAATTTGTCTGAAGCGTTCTTTATCCAAAAAACCTTTTATGTATGACGTATCAAATTTTATCGGCGTGCCGACCAAATACTTTTCAACATCATCCCACTTATTCCAGCCGCCCATATGCGCCGCAATTATTTTATCGCCGCTGACATAGTCAAGCATATGATTAAGGCACTCCGGCATACAATGTATCGGCTCCGGCATTCCTATATCCGCTCCGGCATGAAAAACAGTATATAAGTCAAGCTCCTCACACTTTTTTAGTATACGCCTTACCTCTGCCGACGTCACATACACGCCCTGATATTCCGGATGCAGCTTTATTCCAAGCAGTCCATCGTCTTTAATCTGCTCAAGAACTTCCTCCCAGTCCTCCTGAAGCGGATGCACGCTTCCAAAGGATATTATACCGTTTTTGCCGTTTATCTCCTTTGCAAACCGGTTTATCGACCCGGACTGAGAAGGCGTTGTAGCTATCGGAAGAACGACCGAATAATCCACACCGTCCTCTTTCATCGTTTTAATCAGCTCTCCCAGGCTTCCGTCCGTCCGTGCCGGGTAATTCCTGCCCTGCATCTTTATAACATTTCCTTCAAGGACGCTGATTGCACGCTTTGCAATCTTATCGGGAAAGCAGTGTGTATGAAAATCTATAAGCATATCTGACGCCTCCAATTAATCATTAAGCTCTAATAACCAAAAATTTCGTTTGCTACCTTAACGGTTGCGCGCGCGTCTCTGCCGTAGTAATCCGCCCCGACAAACTCGACGTATTCTTCATTAAGAACCGCACCGCCGACAACAACCTTTGCCTCGCAGCCAGCAGCTCTGAGCGCGGTAATAGTGTCCTTCATATTCTTAACGGTTGTCGTCATAAGCGCGCTGAGTCCGACAAGCTTAACCTTGTTTGAAACAGCCGCCTCAACAACAGTATCAATCGGCACATCCTTGCCCAAGTCGATTACGTCATACCCATAGTTTTCGAGCAGCATTCTGACTATATTCTTGCCTATATCGTGAATATCGCCCTCCACAGTTGCAAGAACTATTTTGCCCTTACTGCTGTCCTCGTTCTTCGGCACAAATTCCTTGATTACCTCAAATCCACTTTTAACCGCCTCCGCCGACTGAATTAGCCGGGGTAGAAACACAGTTCCTTTCTCATATCTTTCGCCCACTTCATCAAGTGCAGGAATAAAGTCATTATCGATTATAGAGACCGGATCATGGTCTTTGAGAAGCTCACGGGTTTTTGCGCCGACAAGCTCTTTTCTTCCGTCTATAATAAGCGACTTCAAATCGTCTCCGGACACCTTTGCAATCCCGGCAGTTTCGGCTTTATTTGACGATACTGCCGTCTTATAACCGCTGTAATGCCCGATATAGTCGACAGCGTCTACGTCCTGGTTATTGATTACCTTATAGGCACGCACCGACTGCATGACCTCCTCGCTCATAGGGTTGATTATTGCACTGTCAAGACCTGCGCCGAAGCCGGACGCCAAAAATACGCTGTTAAGAATGGGTCTTGCCGGTAGTCCGAATGAGACGTTGCTTACGCCGAGTACGGTCTTAACGCCGAGCCTGCTCTTGACAAGCTTTATCGCGTTTATTGTCTCTATAACCAAACTTTGCTGGGCTGATGCTGTAAGCACAAGACAATCGATAATAATATCCTCTTTAGGTATACCGTACTTCTCCGCCTCTTTAACAATTCTCTCAGCGATTTTGTAACGCTCCTCGGCTGTTTCGGGTATTCCGCTCTCATCAAGGCACAGACCGATAACTACCGCTCCGTATTTTTGAGCAATCGGGAATACTGCGTCCATACTCTCCTGCTTGCCGTTTACTGAGTTGATTATCGGCTTGCCGTTATATTTTCTGATTCCGGCTTCTATTGCCGTTTTGTCACTGCTGTCAAGCTGAAGCGGTGTGTTCACAGCCGCCTGAATTTCTTTGACCGCCTTGGCTAAGGTTTCGGCTTCGTCAATCTCCGGCAAGCCGCAGTTAACATCAAGTATATCCGCGCCCGCCTTCTGCTGATCTATAGCCTCGCCCACAAGATAGCCAAAGTCCTGCTCGCGCAGCTTTTCCTTTAACTTTTTCTTTCCTGTCGGATTAATTCTTTCGCCTATAACGGTTATTCTGCCGTCCATAATAACTGCGTTTGTTCCCGACGAAACAGCAGTCACATGCTCAAACTCCGGCAGCTCAAACGGAATATCAGCAGTTTTTTGCTTCATTTTTGCTATAAACTCAGGCGTAGTACCGCAGCAGCCGCCAAGCACTGCGGCGCCCTTTCCGGCAATCTCCGCCATATATTCCGAGAAATCGTCAGGCGTTATAGAATACACTGTATTTCCGTTCTCGATAGACGGCAATCCTGCATTCGGCTGTACCATAACCGGCACACGCGAATACTTAATCAGTTCATCAATAACGGGCATCAGCTCTGCCGGACCGAGCGAACAGTTTACGCCGAGCGCGTCCACTCTGAGACCCGAAAGAGTAACCGCCGCGGCTCTCGGATCGCAGCCGACAAAGGTTCTGCCGTCCTCCTGAAAAGTCATGGTGACAAACACGGGAAGATCTGTGTTTTCACGCACCGCAAGAACAGCCGCCTTGACTTCAAGCAAATCAGACATCGTCTCAAGAAGGACTATGTCTGCGCCCGCCTTGTACCCTGCAATAATCTGACGCCTGAACATCTCATAAGCCGCATCAAATGTCAATGTTCCCATAGGCTGCATAAGCTGACCTAACGGGCCTATATCAAGCGCAACATACTTCGCTCCGCTCTCCTTCGCAAGCCTGACTCCGGCCGTAATTATCTCCTCGGTCGAATATCCGCTAGGACCGATTTTAAGTTCGCTTGCCTGGAATGTATTTGCAGTTATTACATCAGCACCTGCACTTACATATTTACGATGAATTTCAAGAACAATTTCGGGGTGCTCGATATTATATACCTCAGGAAGTCCGCCTGTTTCCAGTCCTGCCTCCTGGAGCATTGTACCCATTCCTCCGTCAAAATATAATCTGTTATGCTTTATATACTCTGCCACGCGCACAGGTTGTCCCTCCCTTTCTGAACATACAGTTGTCTCCCATTGAACATAGATCGCACGCACACGCTGTCTTTCCGGGTTTAATAGAATAGTTTGTCGTAAATCCGATAATCGCCGTTACCGACTTACCTGGAATCATAAGTGAATTCTCGGTTACGGTAAGACCGATTTTCCGGGTTGCGTCGATTATTCTCACAATATTACTCTGGATATCAATGGGCAAATCCCCATATCCGGGTGAAAATCTAAAGTTTATATTCTTATTCTCGTTATTAGCTACAGCACGTATCTCAGTTTCGACTTTATCGCAGAGCTTCTCGATAAACTCAGTGGCGCAGCTGTCAAGTATAAGCGCTTTAAGCATATCATCTCTCTGCGCAGTTCTGATCAGCTTATCAACCTCTATGCCGAGAGTAGCAGCCATAACGGCACACTTACGGCAGTCGCGAAGATGTTCATATATATCGTTTCCGAATAACTTTATATTTGTGCCTTCCAGCTTTATACACGTCTCACCGTTATAATTGCCGAGCTTTACGCCGAACACCTTATACGTGTATCTGTATCTCGCAGCACTTCGGATTTCGTCTATACACTCGTCAATAAGAGTATAAATACTGTCATTAACTTTTTGACCGTTGTGTCCGAGATAGCGCAGTATTTCGTTTTTATCAGGTATAATTTCAAGCATTATATCACTCTTTCAAACTATAGAATAGTATGTGTATATCAAAACCGGTCTTATCGGCCGCTGATATACTTTACAAGCTCAGCCGCAACCTCAGGCTTGTTCATGGAATAGATATGTATACCGGGCGCTCCGTTTCTGAGTAAATCCTGAATCTGCATTCCGGCATATTCAAGTGCAGCCTTAAGCAATGAGTCGTGGTCGTTTTCATATCTGTACAATATTTTTATCATTTCAGACGGCAGTGATGCACCGCACATAAATATCATATTTGAAATCTGGCTTTTGCTCATCATCGGCATAATACCGGGTGTTATCGGAGCTTTTATTCCTATTTTTTCAGCTTTTTCACGCAGGTTATAATAATATCTATTGTCAAAAAACAGCTGTGATACAAAGAATTCTGCGCCTGCTTCTTCCTTTATTTTCAAATGTTCAACACTTTTGTCAAAGCTCTCGCATTCGATATGACCCTCCGGATAGGCCGCAGCCGCTGTGCACAAATCGCTGTTTGATTTAATTACGTCTATAAGCTCATAGGCGTGATTATAGGTTACATTATTAATATCAAAATTCTCTTTCGGAATATCGCCTCTAAGAGCCAGCACATTCTCAATTCCTGCGTCCAATACAGAATTCATTTCTTTCATAACACTGTCACGGTCTAATGTTATACAGGTCATATGCGCCATTGACTCGGTACCATATTCATTTTTTATTTTAGCTGCAAGCTCAATTGTTTTATTACGGTTTGAGCCGCCGCCTGCGCCGCATGTAACACTTATGAATTCCGGATTAAGCGCGCAAAGTCCGTCTAATATTTCTCCTACATTTTCAAATGCGTCTGCTTTCTTCGGCGGAAACATCTCAAATGAAACAACCGGCTTGTCCTGTGATCTATAATTCTTAAATATCTCTGAAACTCTCATTAGTTTTAACCCCTTCAACAAAATAATACATAATATTGTAATCCGAATTATTATATCACAAAAAAACTGCTTTTGCAAAGCATTTATTCTTAATTTAACAATATTTTAAATAAATACCTGTCTGAAACAGTATTCACCCAGGTAATGCTTGACAAATACTGTAAAAGAATATAAAATAATACTCGGTTTAAGATGTAATTTCTTAAAGCCTAAAAAATTGTTATTAAACATACAGATTGGAGATACGAGTATAATGAGTGAAAATTGCACACACGACTGCTCCTCCTGCGGCGAAAGCTGTTCGGAGAGAGAAAACGATTTCAGAGCTGCACTGAACCAATACAGCAGCGTAAAAAAGGTTATCGGAATTGTCAGCGGAAAAGGCGGCGTCGGCAAATCTCTGGTTACCTCGCTGCTTGCGTCAGGTATGCAGAAAAGCGGACACAAAACAGCAATCCTTGACGCCGATATTACAGGCCCGTCCATTCCCAAGGCATTCGGCATTACCGAAAAAGCACGCGGCTGTGAATTCGGTATTCTTCCGTCTGTCAGCAAAGGCGGAGTTGATATTATGTCGATTAATCTTTTGCTTGAAGATGATACAGAACCGGTTGTTTGGCGCGGCCCGGTTATAGCCGGAACGGTAAAACAGTTCTGGAGCGACGTATTCTGGAACGATGAAGAATATATGTTCGTTGATATGCCTCCGGGAACCGGCGATGTTCCGCTCACCGTGTTCCAGTCGCTTCCCGTTGACGGAATAATAATTGTTACCTCACCGCAAGAGCTTGTTTCAATGATTGTTTCAAAGGCTGTTAAAATGGCCGAACTGATGAATATTCCGATTCTCGGCCTGGTTGAAAATATGAGCTTTGTCAAGTGTCCCGACTGCGGAAAACAGATAAATATCTTTGGCGAAAGTCATGTTGAAGAAATTGCCAAGAAGCATAATATAAAGGTTCTTGACAGAATCCCGATTGACCCTGAGGTCGCTTCGGCATGCGACGCAGGCAAAATCGAAAGCCTTGACCAAATTCTTGTACCCGGCGCAATAGAAGCTGTAAAATCCATATAATTATCTTTAAAAGGCTCCCTCCAATCCAGGGGGAGCCTTTTGGTTTGTATTCTATATTACATCTGCTTTAATACTGCGTAAATCTGTGACGGCGTATCCGCAATCCTTTCCGCACCGGCGGCAAGCAGTTCGTTCCTGCCTCTGAATCCCCATGATACGCCTATTGAATCAATCCCGGCATTTCTGCCCAGTATAATATCAACATTTGAGTCGCCTATATTGACAGCATCCTCTAAACTTACACCCGCGCTTTCAATCAGATGAATCAGCGCTTCGGGATTCGGCTTAACCGGGAACTCAGGCTTTTGACCGAGAACATAGTCAAACACTCCTGATCCAAACAAATTATTAATGACGTTAACAGTCTGCGGATGCGGCTTGTTAGACAGCACCGCGAGCCGTACCCCGCACAATTTTAAAGCTTTGAGAAGCTCCGGTATTCCGTCATACGGCTTTGTCAGAACGCAGCAATGATTTATATAATAGTCGTTATAAAGCATGAGAAGCTCATTCACGCGTTCCTGACAGTCCTCAGGCAAGGCTCTTTCGCACAGCTTATACATTCCGTCTCCGACAAACAAATTGAATGCGGACACAGGATGGTCGGGAAGTCCCATCAGCTTAAGACCTCTGTTTACAGCAAAGGCAATATCCTCGATAGAGTTTACCAGTGTTCCGTCTAAATCAAATATGCATAATTTTTTCATATTGTGACCCCAACTTTTATCTTATATAGTTTGTTTTTATTTTTGCCTCCGGCTCAGGCGGATTAATGCCTGCATGTTTTGCGGCGTCGATTGACTTAATTATCCACGCCATGTTTTTGCCCAGGACACGCATTGTCTGAATTCCCTCTTCGTCCTTCAAAACCTCTTCCGGCGTATTTCCGTGTACCATGTTCCAATAGTTTGAGCTTATCTGCGGCATATTTGTAATGCCGAAATATTTGGTTAACTGGTCAAGTGTGGCTGACGCTCCGCCGCGGCGGCAGCTTGCTACAGCAGCACCGGGCTTATATCTGAGATTTGAGCCTCCGGCGTAGAAAAGTCTGTCCAAAAATGAAGTTATCGCACCCGACGCGGAAGCATAGTGTACGGGAGAACCGACAACAATTCCGTCTGCCGTCTTGCAGGCTTCAATCGCCTTGTTCACAACATCATCGTCAAACTGACATAGACCCTTACCGCTCTTTGCACACATTCCGCAGCCGATACAGCCTCTGACAGGCTTCATACCAACCTGAAATATTTCGGTTTCAATTCCGTTTTTATTAAGTTCCTCGGCAACAACGCTGAGCGCAGTATATGTACAGCCGTTTGCCTTAGGACTTCCGTTGATTAATAAAACTTTCATGACTTATACCTCCAAATGTCGCAATTTTAAATTAAATTTTATTATATTATATACCAATACGATGATTTCGTCAACTGTGACCGCACTTGCTTTGCAAGTGCGTATGCGCCAAACTAAGCGCTTATGCTATATTATCTAAAGTCAATAACACAACTGAGTTTTGCACTTCCGAAACGCGAGGCACTCGTTATGCAATCTTCGATTGCGTATGCTCTAACTAACAGTCAATGATAAAGCATCTAAAGTCGATAACACGCCTAAGTTGTTTACCTGTGACCGAACCCGCAGGGTTCGTATGCACCAAACTAAGCGCTTATGCTATATTATCTAAAGTCAATAACACACCTGATACGCACAAATAATATCAGTATTATTTTAACCAAATTGGGAATAATACCTTCGGTGATTAAACATGATAAGCAGTGATATAAGTAAAAACAATACCACAGTCAAGAACCTATTCAGCGCCGATGATAACATTGACTTTAACTTCAGAGAATTCAAAATATGTTTTAAGAACAGTGTTGCTGACGCATTCCTGATATATTATGACGGAATGTCAAACCAGACATATCTGAACAGAGATATAATACGTTCACTGCTCACCTGCAAGGAGTACGACGCCGCAGAAAGACCGCGGAAAGATATTATTGCAGAGCAAATCCTCGCTGTTGCTCCGCTCACTGTGACCGAAAGCATGGATTATGTCGGAGAACGGGTGTCATACGGTGAATGTGCGATTTTCGTTGACGGCTGCGGCTGTGCTTTTGTTGCTGATATAAAGGGCTGGGACTCGCGCGGAGTGGACTCGCCGACACAGGAAATCAGTCTGTCGGGACCGCAGGAGGCTTTTAATGAGTCAATTATGACAAATCTGGCTCTGGTCAGAAAAATTCTTAAAAATCCGAATGTAACAGCCACAAACATTCCTGTCGGAAACACAAGCAAAACACCGTGCGCGCTGATGTATATAAAGGGCATAACAAATCAAGCGATTGTCGATGAGGTTGAAAGACGGCTCAAAGGAATAGACACCGAATATATATACTCATCAAGCGATGTGGAGATGCTTATTGAGGACAGCACATACTTTCCGCTGACGCATACGCTCAAAACCGAACGCCCCGACAGAGTTGCCTCAATGCTTGCCGACGGCAAAGCCGCCGTTATTGTCCAGGGCAGTCCATTTGCAATTATCCTTCCGACAACGACCTCAGACCTGATTGAAGCGACCGAAGATAACTACGTGCGCGTTCCTGAGGCAAACCTTATGCGGTTTGTACGTATTTTCGGCATGGCAATATCCGTTCTTCTGCCCGCTGCATTTATTGCAGTAATGCTGTATCATCAGGAAATCCTGCCGACCGATTTGCTTATCACAATATCCGCAAGCCGTGAAACCGTACCTTTCCCACTGGTACTTGAGCTGGTGCTTATGGAAATATCGTTTGAGCTTATAAAGGAGGCCTCGGTGCGTGTTCCTAACCCAATCGGCAGTACGCTTGGAATAATCGGAGGTCTTATTCTAGGTCAAGCCGCTGTCGAAGCCGGCATAGTCAGTCCGCTGCTTATTATAATAGTATCCATCGGCGGAATAGGTGCATTTTCAACGCCAACGCTGTCACTTTCACGCTCTCTCAGCGTTATGAAGTTTATCTATATAGCAGCTGCGTACTTTTTCGGTATGCTCGGTCTCGAAATATGTCTTATTCTCACTCTCGCGGCACTGACCTCAACCAAAACTTTCGGTGTTCCGTTTATGACAAATCCTCTGTTGAGCGGACGTTCTTCCGGCTCGCTGTATGTCAAACCAATCTGGAAAAAGGAAAAACGGCCGTCCGAACTCATGACCCAAGACGATACAAAGCAGCCGCACTACAGCAGAAAGTGGCTGCACAGCATCAACAGGAAAAATAAGTAAGGAGAATAAAACAGGAGAACAAAATGAGCAACAATTATATCACAAAATTTTCACTGTCATGTCTTACTGTCAACTGCATTATAATTAAAATTTTTATTGACTTTATGATGCTGCTCGTAAACGATTCAGGCTCAGGCGCGGTAACCGCACTGTGGCTTAGCGCCGCTATAGGCATACTAATCTTATTGGCTGTATATAAGTTCAGGAGGCAAATTACCGCAGTGCTGACCCGAAAAAGCACATTCAAAGCCTTTTGCTGCCTTGTATTTGCATATTTTGTATGCCTTGATATTTATTTTTTGTATAAGATAATAAACACGGTTCATGCAACGATTTATCATAACATGCCGTTGCTGCTTATTTTGATTATTATGATAATCTCTATGCTGTATATTGGCACAAGAGGCGTGTATTCAATTATGCGGCTTCACAGTATTTGCGTGCCAGTAATTGTTCTCGGTATTATAGCCGTTGCAATGAGCGGACTTAAATATACCAACGCATTAAATGCTGTACCAATGCTCGGATCAGGTCTTGCTTCAGTTTTCAGCAGCAGTCTCAAGCACTTGTTTGCTTTTTCCGAAATCACAATACCAGTGCTGACAATAATACTTTCACCAAAACAAAATTCAAAAACGAACGGCAAATTCCCGACAGTAATACTTGTATCGTCTACAATAGGAATTCTGATTTATTCGGCAGTATTAACCGTATTCTTTACAACTATGCCGGTATCGGCATATACCGGCGCTGAGCAGCCATTGTATTATCTGTCAAAATTTTCAGCAGCAGGCAGGCTGAACGCACGCACCGATGCACTGTATGCGCTTGTTCTCACCGCATCGTCTGTATTGTTCATTGGTTCAACATTCAATATAATAATCGCGGCATTTAAAAAAATCGGATTTACAAAAAAATTCAGCGGCAAATATGCAGCAGGTATTTTAATCATCGCAGCCGCGTCACTGGTCTTGTGCAGCTGCTATGACGCACGAGAGGTTGAAAATACGGCTTATATAATAGCTGTTGGGGCTGATTTAAGCTCCGAATCTGACAAGCAATTCAGCTTTACACTCCAGTTTTCAAATCCGCTTTCAACCGGACAGAACACAAATACAGATGCCAATACAAAAGCTGAATCATCTGAAAAATCAGATGAAGAAAGCGGCGGTTCGGACGGCAATACAACAGTCGATAACATCAGAATTGAAGCGAACAACTTTTTTGAGGCTCTTAACAAGGTCACAAATCATATAGGAAAAGCACCATCGCTCGCACACATTAAGCTCCTTGTCATATCTGAGGACATAGCCTTTGCAAAACAATCCGGCCAATCAGAGCTTACTGAGGGAATATGCTCTGATTTGATGAGTGCTGACGAAATCAGACCTGAAACCTCCGTGTGTATAGCTAAAGGTTTAACAGCTTCCGAATATCTCACCTCGGTCAAGCCGTCGCTTGAAGAAAGCACCGCCCGGCATTATGAACTCATGTTCAACAAAAACTCTACCTTTGATTCCACACAAACAGACCTCAGGTCGTTTACCATGCGGCTGGGCGACGATTCTGCTGACGCATACGCTCCGCTTGTCACAAAAGAAGGCTTTGACGGAACAGTCTTATTCTCCGGCGGCAGTGCTGCCGCTGTAATTGACAGCGAAAACAGCAGGCTTATGAATATCATATTAGGAAATGTAAGGAAGTATGACTTATTCTATACCGACAAGAACGGGGAAAATTATATGATTAAGCAGTCATCAAATCCAAAAATCAGAACCGACATATCAAACGGCAGAAGTGAAATAAACAGCAGCATTAATATATCAATATACGCTGAGCCGGTCAACAAGAACGGCTCTGTAAACAAAAACGAATTATCATCGGAACTGAACGAAAAAATTACAAAGCTGATAGATTTTATCTACAGCAAAAACTCTGATGTATTTGAAATCGGCAAATCGGCAAAGGCCGGTCTCTTGTATGAACATGAATGGGAGAGTATAAAACAGTATGTATCCGTCAGCTCTTACAACATTAAAACTGAAATCAATATAAACGCAAGATAAAATAATCTTTTTTTATTTAATTGGTTTTTATTGACAAATTTCTACAAATATGATATTATTGATTTAGTTTTATACTAAAAATAAATTATATGAGGTGAGAGACATATGAAGGTATGCGAAATAGATAGGGTAGGACGTGTTGTAATTCCAAAAGATATGCGGAAGCTTCTGGGCGAGACGGACTCTGACGGCAGAATTAAAGTTGAGGTATATACTTCAGATGATAAAATAATTATTGAACGTGCTACTCCGCAATGCACTATTTGCTTCGGCAAAGAAAATCTTGTTGACTTCAAAGGCAAAAAGATTTGCAGGGATTGTATAGATAAGATTTCAAAAATTTAATGCAAAAAAAGACCACAGACTAATTTATGAAGTGCTCCCTGTCAAGTAGACAGACGAAAAAACAAAAATATTTAGTTTGAGTGAATTCCACCCTGCTACGCAGCAGGGTGGAATTTTTTACGCCGCAAAAGCAGAGTGGTATTCCATCGGTGTCATACAATGAAGTCGTAATTAGTACATTCCGCCGCCTGCGCCTGCCATTGCAGCTGCTGCAGCTGCGTCAGCCTGCGGATCCGGCTTATCAGCAACAACACTCTCGGTTGTAAGAATCATTGATGCGATACTCGAAGCATTCTGAAGCGCGCTTCTTGTAACCTTTGTCGGGTCAACGACACCGTTCTTGAGCATATCCATATACTCGCCTGTGAGCGCGTTATATCCAATACCTGTTTCGCTGTCCTTAATCTTGTTTACTATTACGCTGCCCTCAACGCCGGCATTAAACGCAATTTGTCTTACCGGCTCCTCCAGTGCGTTAAGCACAATCTGAGCGCCAGTTTTCTCATCGCCGTCAAGTGTATTCATCAGGCTCTCAACAGCCGGAAGCGCATTGATATATGCTGTACCGCCGCCGGCAACAATACCTTCTTCAACTGCGGCGCGTGTAGCTGCCAAAGCATCCTCGATACGGAGCTTCTTCTCCTTCATTTCGACCTCTGTTGCCGCACCTACTTTAATTACTGCAACGCCGCCTGAAAGCTTAGCCAGACGCTCCTGGAGCTTTTCTTTATCAAACTCTGATGTTGTCTCCTCGATCTGAGCCTTAATCTGATGAACTCTTGCATCAATTTCATTCTTGTCGCCCATACCGTCAACGATAATAGTTTCTTCTTTTGTTACCTTAACCTGGCGTGCACGGCCGAGCTGATCAACCTGTGTCTCCTTAAGGTCGAGACCGAGTTCCTCAGAAATAACCTGACCGCCGGTAAGTATTGCTATATCCTGGAGCATTTCTTTTCTTCTGTCACCGAAGCCCGGAGCCTTAACGGCAACACATGTAAATGTACCTCTCAGCTTGTTTACAATAAGTGTTGAAAGTGCCTCCCCCTCGATATCCTCAGCAACAATAACCAACTTCTTGCCTGCCTGAACAATCTGCTCAAGAAGCGGAAGTATTTCCTGAATATTTGAAATCTTCTTGTCTGTGATAAGGATATATGCGTCATCAATAACAGCTTCCATTTTCTCAGTATCGGTAACCATATATGGTGTGATGTATCCTCTGTCAAACTGCATACCCTCAACGATTTCACTGTATGTGTCCGCAGTCTTCGACTCCTCAACGGTGATTACTCCGTTGTTCGTAACCTTTTCCATAGCCTCGGCAATCAGCTCGCCGACTGTCTCATCAGCGGCAGAAATAGAAGCAACCCTTGCGATATCATTCTTTCCGTCAATAGCCTTACTGTTTTCAACAATCTTTTCAACAGCAGCGTCCACAGCCTTTGCCATGCCCTTTCTGACAATCATCGGATTTGCGCCTGCGGTAACGTTCTTGAGTCCTTCGCGTACAAGAGCCTGAGCTAATACTGTAGCGGTTGTTGTACCGTCACCGGCAACATCGTTTGTTTTTGTAGCAACTTCTTTAACAAGCTGTGCTCCCATGTTTTCAAACGGATCCTCAAGCTCAACTTCCTTTGCTATCGTAACACCGTCGTTTGTGATAAGCGGTGCGCCGTATTTCTTGTCAAGAACTACATTTCTGCCTTTGGGTCCGAGTGTTACCTTGACTGTATTTGCAAGCTGGTCAACGCCACTCTGCAGCGCCTTTCTTGCGTCTTCTCCAAACTTAATATCCTTTGCCATGATTAATTACCTCCTGATTTTCTGATATTCTGAAGTTCTAAAAGATTTGGTTTTAAGTTAAATTACTCAACAACTGCCAGAACGTCCTTCTGACTGATGATAACATATTCCTCACCATCGAGCTTAACCTCTGTTCCAGCGTACTTGCTCATGATAACCTTATCACCGGTCTTGAGTTCCATCTTAACCTCCTTGCCGTCAACCATGCCGCCGGGGCCTACTGCGATTACTTCGGCAAACTGAGGCTTCTCCTTAGCTGAACCCGCCAAAATAATTCCGCTCTGTGTTGTTTCCTCTGCTTCTGCCATCTTTGTGACAACTCTGTCTCCTAATGGTTTAATATTCATATTATATGCCTCCTTAAAATATTTTCTATATCTGAATTTTTGTTAGCACTCGCTATCTTTGAGTGCTAATGCTATTTTATCCCTTTCCTGCCTATAAATCAAATGCGATTATTGGGAATTATATGCAATTAACGTGAATTATATTCATTTATATAAAATATTTGTAGTTATTTCAAATTTTTTCAATTATAATTATTATATATAATCAGAAAAACATTCTACAAAACTATCAACAAAAATTTATCTTCTTCACCAAGATAAGTAATATTATAAAGAAAAAATGTAAATCGATTACAGCGATAAATTATATTTTGTATCACAAAACAATGGCTGCTGCGATACTCACCGCAGCAGTCATTGTTTATGCTAGTATAATTCAAAAACAGATTAGAACTTATTTACTATTTCCTTAAATGTATTACCGCGCTCTTCAAAATTTTTGAAGAGGTCAAAGCTTGCACATGCAGGTGACAGAATTACAATATCGCCGCTTTCAGCTATATCACGAGCCTTATTAACTGCATCCTCAAACTTACTAAGCTTATATATCGGCAGTTCATCCTTATTGTAATTCGGCGCGTCTATAACCGCCTTTTCAATCTTATCGGCGGTGAAACCACAAAGAACAAGTTTCTTCACGTGTTCGTTTACAACCGTACCGAAGTCGTCAAACGGTATCTTCTTATCATAGCCGCCGGCTATCAATATAACCTTTTCACTGAACGAATTAAGTCCGGCCGTTGTTCTTGCGGGCGAGCTTGCAATCGAATCGTTATAGTATCTGACACCGTCAAGCTCTCTGACAAACTCAATTCTGTGTGCAACTCCGGTAAATCCCTTTGCAGTTTCTCTGACAACATCATCGCTTACAAGACCATCAGTTGCGGCAATTGCTGCAAGATAATTTTCAACATTGTGCATACCCGGAATATAAATATCTTTAATATTCAAAATTTCACGGTTAAGCGCGCCGTTTTTGTAACAGCATATCATATCGTCATTTAAGCAATATCCGTCACTCAGCTTATTTTTGCGGCTGAAATACACACCGTTTACTGTTTCGTTATAGAACTCCCGCGTCAAATCGTTGTCATAATTAAGTACGACGCGTCCATCCTGACCCTGGTTTAAGAATATTGCTTTTTTTGCCTCAACGTATTCATTAAAATCCGTATGCCAGTCAAGATGATTAGGCGTAACATTTGTAACAACTGCTATCTTTGGGCTCTTCTTCATTGTGTGAAGCTGAAAGCTTGACAGCTCAACAATTACTTTATCGTCCGGCGTTATAGCTTCAACCTCATCAATAAGAGGTCTGCCTATGTTTCCGCCAAGATAACACTTATATCCGGCGCGAACAAGCATATCGTTTATCAGACTGGTGGTCGTTGTCTTTCCGTCACTTCCGGTAACAGCAATTATATCAGCCGGACACAATTCAAAGAACAGCTCCATTTCCGAGGACAGCTCTGCGCCGTTTTGTACAGCAGTTTTAAGAGCAGGTACATCAAACCTGACACCCGGAGTCTTATATATAACCTTTACGTCCTCGTCAATTTTGTCAAGGTATGTTTCGCCAAGCACAAAATCGACTCCGAGTTCCTTAAGCTCGTTATATGTATCACCAAGCTGCTCAGCAGTTCTCTTGTCATGGGCTACAACTTTTGCACCGTGATTAATCAAAAATTTTATAAGCGGCACATTACTGACGCCTATACCGACAACCGCAGTTTTACAGCCTTTTATCTTATAATTAAACTCATCAATGGCTTTCATCTTACGTATTCCTCCAAACTTAAATATGTGCCTGAATACTCAAAAATCAAGGGCAGACAAATTTTGCCCGCCCATGAATGAAATTTTATCTGTATTTTATGCCTCGGGTTCTTCATCAGCGGCTTCTGCAGCTTCAGTTGAATCAAGAATATCGCCCAAAGTAAATGATGATTCTTCAACATATGAGTTCGGAAGCGCCTCTTCTTTTTCTTCGTCAGCGTTATCAGCAGAAGTATCAGCCTGGGGCATAAGAGCCTTCATAGAAAGACCAATCTGCTTTGTGTCATCGTTGATTTCAACAACCTGACAATCAACAACGTCACCGATAGCCAAAACGTCAGACGGCTTGTTAATTCTCTCATTTGAAATCTGAGAAATATGGATAAGACCGTCAACATATTCTGCAACCTCAGCAAATGCACCAAACGGCAGAATTCTAACGATTTTAGCTTTAATCTTATCGCCGACGTTCAAGTCCTTAACAGCCTTAATCCACGGGCTGTCCTCTTCCTTCTTATATCCGAGAGAAACCTTACCCTTCTCCTGGTCGAGATCCTTGATGTAAACTTCAAGCTCCTGACCCGGCTTAACAACTTCTGACGGGTGACTGATTCTGTTCCATGAAAGCTCAGAAATGTGAACCAATCCATCAACACCGCCGAGATCAACAAATGCGCCGAAAGGAGTTATTGACTTAACGATACCTGTATACTTCTTGCCAATTTCAGCATTTGCCCAGAACTCAGCAGCCTTAACTTCCTTAAGCTCCTTAACAAGAGAAATTCTGTTCTTTTCTTTGTCAAGCTCCTTGATATAAACTTCGATTTCATCCCCAACCTTAACAGCCTCTGAAGGATGAGAGATACGAACCGGTGAAAGCTCTGAGATATGAATGAGACCGTCAACGCCGCCGAGGTCAACAAATGCACCGAAAGACGTAAGCGACTTAACTGTGCCTGTGTACTTCTTGCCCTCTTCAGCACTTGCCCAGAACTCAGCAGCAGCCTTGTCAGACTCTTCCTTTGCAACAACCTTAATAGAACCGACAACTCTCTGTCTGCCGCGTCTATCAGTATCCATCTTGATAATTCTGAACTTTTGCTCTGTATTGAGTAAAACGCCGAGATCAGCGAGGAAGCTGAGCGCACACTCAGAAGCCGGTATAAACACACGAACTCCCTTAGCGATTGTAACAACTCCGCCCTTTACCAGCTCAACAACACGGCCTGTAAGAACCTCGTTATTATCAAAAGCAGCCTGCAACTCTTCCATACCTTTTACAGCGTCAATCTTCTTCTTTGAAAGTGTAACAACACCGTCTCTATCGCTGACATGTACAATGTATACGTCAACTTCTTCACCGAGCTTAACAAGATCATTTATATCGTCGCTCGGGTCATTTGTAAGTTCATCAAACGGAATAACACCGTCATACTTGCTTCCGATATCAACCTGTACTTCTGTGGGTGTAATTCCAATAACAACACCCTTTACAACCTCACCTGATTTCAAAGGCTTTAATGTTTCCTCCAAAGCCTCTGCAAAATTCATTTCATTTTCCGCCATGGTTAAATAGACCTCCTTGATTACCGCACCGGGCGTTGACGCCCCGGCAGTAATGCCAACTTTCATTTTTTTGTTTAATATATTATTATATTGATTTATTATTTTGCTGTTTTGAATCAGATATGTATCATCACATATCTCTTTACATACCTCGAACAGCTTTCTTGTATTTGAGCTGTTCTCTCCTCCGACCACAAACATCATGTCTGACTCAGCGGCAAGTTCTGCTGCCGACTTTTGCCTTTCTGATGTTGCACTACATATTGTATCAAAAAAATCTGCATTTGTAAAATGTTTTTTTAAAATTTCTTCAACTTTTTTGAATAATGTCCTTCTGATGGTAGTCTGAGCAACGACAGATATCGGCGTTTCACTGTTTTTCGATAATATTTCGTCCATTTGGTTTTCATTTGAAACTATTACAGCAGTATTACTGCACCAGCCGTTTATTCCTTTGACCTCCGGATGCTGAGGATCGCCGACAATTACAACAGTTCTGTGCTTGTCTGAATATTCCTGCTCGACTATTCTGTGTATCTTTTTGACATAAGGACAGGTGGCGTCAATTATATCGTTACTATTCTTTTTCAAAAAATCAATCTCATCTTTTGATACTCCATGCGCTCTGATAATAACTCTTGCACCGCTTGGTATATCTTCGATACAATCTATTGAGCATATACCTCTTTTTGCCAAGTCGTCCGTCACATCACGATTATGTATCAGCATACCATACGTGCATGTCTTATTTGATTCCTTATCTGAACTGCACATCTGCTCCGCCGCGTCATAAGCTATTTTAACGGCTCTGTCAACACCGAAGCAAAAGCCGGAATTCTTCGCTATTTTAATTTGCATTATATCACACTCACAACTATATATTATGCTTTGATACTAATCGCCCGACTCCAAAGCCCTGAGCGGAGTATTTGACAATTCCGAAATCCTGGGCATCAGAAGCTTGTCTGTTACCTCCTGAAGCTCACGTGAATTCTGCTTTAATTCAAAGTATTCGGAAAGGTCAATCGGCTCTCCGATGTTCACTGTAAGACGGGTAAACGGCTTATAGCTTCCCTCTATTCCGATAGGCAATATGTTAGCCTTTGATTTAACAGCAATCATTACAGCGCCCATTTTTCCCTTGCGAAGTCTGTCGCCGTGTGAACGGCCGCCCTCGGGAAAGATTACGATATGTTTTCCGCTTTCTACCATATGAATAGCGCTGCGCAGCGCACCAAAATCAGTCTTTCCTCTCTTTATAGGAAAAGCTCCGAGCTTGCTGATAAGCGCGCCGAAAGGTTTAAACTTAAACAGTTCTTCCTTTGCCATAAATCCGGTCTGGAACGGCACAGCCAGTCCTACAAGCGGAGGGTCAAGATTACTCTTGTGATTAGAGCATATTATAAACCTTTCGCTCTCATCAGGAATATTCTCACGTCCGTTTATTCTCAGCCGATAGAACACCCTGAAAAAAACGCTTACAACAACTCGTCCGAAACTATATAATGACATTACGTCTCTCCTTAATCAAATTGAGTATTTTATTTATTACTTCTTCGACTGTCATATCAGTAGTATCAAGCAAAACGCTGTCGGGTGCAGGCTTAAGCGGCGCAAATTCTCTTTCGCTGTCATTTTTATCGCGGTAGATAATGTCGTTCTTGACAGCTTCAAGTGTTGTTTTTACATTTTTGGAACACAGCTCTTCATATCTGCGTCTCGCTCTTTCATCAACCGATGCAGTCAAAAAAATCTTCAGCTCGGCATTCGGAAGAACATATGTTCCTATATCCCTGCCGTCCATTAAAACATCTGCGTTTTCCGCCATTCTGCGCTGAAGTTCAACAAGCTTTAATCTGACAGCAGGTACAACAGCAACATTGGAAGCCGCAACTGAAACCTCGGGTTCTCTTATCTTTTCGGTTACATCCTCACCGCATAAATAAAATCTTTGGGTGTTATCGACATTTTTAATGCTTATATCAATATCGCTTATTATTTTGCCGAGTTCTTCTTCGTCAGTTGTGGAAACTCCTGCATTCAACGCCGCCAAACCTACACTGCGGTACATAGCACCGGTATCGATATAAATAAACCCCAAGCGCTTTGCCGTCTCTTTTGATATCGTACTCTTCCCGGCTCCTGCCGGACCATCAATCGCTATCTTCATTTTTATTATACCTCATCGCTGTTAATCTCATCACCGTCATCAGTCCCACCGTCTTTTTCTGCGTCTGATTCCGGTACAAATCTTGTCAAAAGCTCGGATAACTCATCAAAATTATCAACGATATACTTGTATTCAAGTCCTGTGTTCTGGATAAAAAGCACCTTGCAGTCTGTCTTTGATGCCGCCTCAAGCTTGTTGAATATTTCAGAAGAGCTGTCGGTAACAATAAGCCTTGCATCGACCATATTAATAACATTTTCAATGCCCGACGCACCTGAAAAGTCATCAACGGCGATCACATTAAGCAGCGGTATACCAAACTCAAGGGCGAGATCAACGTCAAATTCAATCCCGCTCGGTATCGGAGCATAAAGTGCGCCGCGGTCAAAGACTAAATCAGCAACAGCCTTTACATTATACGGACTCGCAAGAAACAATACGTTTCCGTATGTATTGTTTACAACTTCTGCCGCGCTCTTATACGAATAATCCGATTTTACCGAAACACCTATATTTTCGGCAATTCCGGAATTAAGCCTGAAAACAGGCAGTATAACTTTAATTACCGGTATACTTAATTCTTCGGCAGCTTCAAGCATTACCCTCGAAGCGTCACTCATAGGAGCGTCAATCACATCGATAACACAAGTAATCTGATTTTTGATTAGTATACGCTTAAAGCTCTTAAAACTCGCCTTGCCGACTATTGTCTTACCTTTTCCAAAGGTTCCCGCCTCGGAAAAACTGGAAAAATGGAAAATACTCGGCAAATCAAGAATATTCAAAAAGCGATACAGCTCATCGCTCTTTGAACCGCCGTCAGATAATACAAGTATCATACTTATTCACCTTATTTATCTAATTTACTCGCCTTCGGAACTGTTTTGTTCCGGCTCAACTGAAGGTTCATCGGACGCATCATCACTGAAATTATTCACAGACGGCGAATAGTATTCAGTTTCTGTAGTTGTGAAGTCCGGTTCAACATCCTTGGCAAGCTTTTCGCCGCAGTAAGGACAGTACGAACATTCATCATTGACATTTTTTCCGCAGCTGCCGCACTTAATCGACGACTTTATAGTGCTGAGCTGTTCGGCATAAACCTCAAGCTGTTCACTCAGCTTATCAACTTCTTCACATTTTGCTTTTACTGCCTCGTCACTGAGCGGAGCGTTGTTCTTATAGCTCTTATACACCGCTTCACCGATTTGTGAATACAGGTTTTTGATTGCGTTGCTTGTGTCAAACATTGAATACTTAATCTTTGAATACTGAGCAACCTCACCGGATTTCTTAACTACGGTCTGTGCCGCATTACCCACAACGCTCTTTACATTTTCAAAAAAATCCACAATAATTCCTCCTAACCAATCTTTTATAATTCGTAATAATATTAAACATTAAATCTGAACAGAACTATATCTCCGTCCTTCATAACGTATTCCTTACCTTCTGACCTGACAAGACCTTTTTCTTTTGCGGCATTCATACTTCCGCACTTCATCAGATCGTCAAAGTGAACTACCTCTGCTCTGATAAATCCGCGCTCAAAGTCTGTATGGATTTTACCTGCCGCCTGAGGAGCCTTGGTTCCTTTTGTTATAGTCCACGCTCTGACCTCCGGCTTGCCCGCAGTCAGATAACTGATTAGTCCGAGAAGTGAGTAGCTTGCCTTAATAAGCTTATCAAGCCCCGATTCGCTTGCGCCGAGTTCTTCAAGGAACATCTGCTTTTCTTCTTTTTCAAGACCAGCGATTTCCTCCTCAATCTTCGCAGAAATAACCATAACCTCTGCCTTATCGCCTGCGGCATAGTCCTTAATCTGCTTTACGAATTCATTATCGTCCTCGCTTGCATAATCGTCCTCGGCAACATTAGCAGCATAAATAACCGGCTTTAATGTGAGCAGAGATACATCTGTCAGCATTTCAAGCTCGTCATCTGTCATATCCATAGACCTTGCGGTTTTGCCCTCCTCAAGATGAGCTTTAAGCCGCTCATAAAACGCCTGATACGCCAGATACTTCTTCTCTCCGCCGCGGATAGACTTCATAATCTTATCTATTCTTCTGTCAAGTATTTCAAGGTCGGACATGATTAACTCATAATTTATAGTCTCAATATCACGCACAGGATCAACGCTTCCGTCAACATGGACAATGTTGCTGTCCTCAAACGCTCTGACTACATGAACGATTGCGTCAACCTCACGGATGTTTGACAAAAACTTGTTGCCTAAGCCTTCGCCCTTGCTCGCACCCTTTACGAGACCGGCTATATCAACAAATTCAATAACCGCATATGTTGTTTTGTCGGGCTGATACATATCCACAAGCGCATCTATTCTCTCGTCCGGGACAAGAACTGTTCCGACATTCGGTTCAATAGTGCAGAACGGATAGTTGGCAGATTCTGCTCCTGCCTGAGTTATTGCATTAAACAACGTACTTTTTCCGACATTCGGAAGTCCGACAATTCCAAGCTTCATTTATTATTTCCTCTTTTCTGAATAGTTTTTATATAACTTAAGTATTTAGTCAGAATTAATTTAACTTTTCCTCAAACAGCGCCGCAAGCTCTTTTGCTCTTTTTTCAATCAGCGCTTCATCCTTGCCCTCAATCATTACTCTGACAAGCGGCTCAGTGCCTGACGGTCTGATAAGAACTCTGCCGGAATCCTTAAATTCGGCTTCAAGTTCCCCAATCGCTTTTTTAATCTCAGGGAACTTCATATAATTTTCTTCACTCTTATTTTCAGTCTTAACCCTTGCGTTAACAAGAACCTGAGGATAAACCTGCATTACCGACGCAAGCTCAGACATCCTCTTGCCGGTATGTTTAAGCACGGAAACAAGCTGAATACCTGTAACCAAGCCGTCGCCGGTGGTGTTATGCTCAAGCAGAATAACATGACCTGACTGTTCGCCGCCAATCAAATGGTTCGACTTCAGCATTTCTTCAAGCACATATCTATCGCCGACCTTTGTACGCTTTATGTTAAGACCATTTTCATCGCCCATAACAAAAAATCCAAGATTACTCATTACGGTTGCAACAATAGTATTATCCGGCAGCTTTCCGTTTCTCTTCATATCGAGTGCAATGACCGACATAATCTTATCGCCGTCAACCACTTCACCGTTCTCATCGACCGCAAGAACTCTGTCAGCGTCACCGTCAAAGGCAAGACCTACATCAGCACCGCATTCCTTAACAAAGCTCATGAGATATTCAAGATGCGTAGAGCCGCAGCCATCGTTAATATTCACGCCGTTTGGCTTATCATTTGAGACAAAAACAACAGCGCCAAGCGCTTCAAGCGCCTTTTTAGCAGTTACCGATGACGCGCCGTTTGCACAGTCAATGGCAATTTTTATACCACCAAAATCCGTGTCACATGTGCTTTTTGCAAATTCTATATATTTGTCAACAAGACTTTCATCACGCGTAATATGACCGATATCCGCACCGGTTGGAGCCTTAATATCTTCTGCTTTATCAAGTATTATCGCTTCTATGCGTTCTTCAATCTCATCGCTGAGCTTATATCCTGAACCGCTGAAATACTTGATTCCGTTATGCTCAAACGGGTTATGAGATGCGGAAATCATAACGCCTGCGTCAAAGCCCTCGCTTCGTACAAGATATGCAATTGCTGGCGTAGGTATAACGCCTGCAAGAACCGCCTCTGCGCCGACACTGCAAATACCGGCAACCAATGCTGCCTCAAGTACATCTCCGGAAATCCTTGTATCCTTTCCAACGAGTATTCTCGGCTTATCACCTGCCCGGCCTGTCAAAACATACGCGCCGGCTCTGCCTATCTCAAACGCCAGTTCGGGCGTCAGTTCATCATTTGCAACTCCTCGAACACCATCAGTTCCGAATAATCTGCCCATATATTTTCCTCCGAAAAAATTCTTAATTATATTATTTTTATTATACGCTAACTACACAACTTTGTCAAACAATATTAAAATTTTTTGTTATTATTTTTATGTTACAGAAATCACTGAGACCGCAGCCTTTATTCCGTCAAGAGCCGCACTGACAATTCCTCCGGCATATCCTGCGCCCTCGCCAATCGGATACAGCCCTTTAACCGCTGTACATTCGTAATTGTCATTTCTCGGAATTCTGACCGGCGACGATGTACGCATCTCTACGCCCGTAAGCACAGCATCGCTACTTGTAAAGCCGTGTATCTTATGTTCAAAGTGATTTAAGCCGTCCGAAAGAGTTCTTGATATGAACTTCGGCAGACACTGTCTCAAATTTTTTAAAGCGGTTTTGCCGGTATAGCTCGGCATTACCTTCCCTAAGTTCACTGATTCAACACCCTTAACAAAGTCTCGCGCAAGCTGAACCGGCGCTGAAAAGTCTCCCCCTCCGAGCCTGAATGCAAGCTCTTCGTATTTTCGCTGGAACTCTATTCCGCCAAGCGGTGAGTCAGACTTAAAATCCTCAGGCCGCACATTTACTACAAGTGCGCTGTTTGCGTTCTTCCCGTCACGCTTATGGTTACTCATGCCGTTTATTACCAATCTTCCGTTTTCTGAAGACGCGTTTACAACTGTACCACCCGGACACATACAAAACGAATAACAGCTTCTGTCCTTTCCGTTATATACCAGCTTATAATCCGCAGGCGGCAGCCTATAGTATTCATCGCCGTATTGGTTAAGACCTATAAACTTCTGCAAATGTTCAATTCTGACACCTGCGGCGAATGGCTTCTGCTCCATAGGAACACCGGAATTATACAGCATCTGAAATGTATCTCTGCTGCTGTGGCCAATGCCAAGAAAAAGCATACTGCAAGGAATTGATTTATCACCGTTCAGCTCAATCTCAGACAACATTCCGCCGGCTGTCTTTATACCGGTGAGCTTCGTATTAAATCTGATTTCGCATCCGTTCTCTTTCAAATAGTTACGCATATTTATCAGGACGTTTTTAAGCTCATCAGTTCCGATATGCGGCTTTGCCCTATATAATATATCCGGCGGCGCACCAAACTTGACAAATGTCTCAAGAATAAATCTCTGTCGGCTGTCGCTGACTCTTGTATTCAGCTTTCCGTCCGAAAATGTTCCTGCTCCTCCCTCGCCAAACTGAACGTTTGACTCAGGGTTAAGCCTTGCGCCGTTCCAGAAATCTTCGACGCTCCTTGTACGGTTTTCAACCTTATCGCCTCTTTCGATTATAAGAGGCGGATTGCCGCTGAGCGTCAGAATATAAGCCGCAAAAAGTCCGCAGGGTCCCATACCGACCACTACAGGTCTTGTCTTAAGCGAACACCTCTTAACACTGAAATCCGAACCGTCATTTAATACCGAAATATTATCTCTGCCGCTGAAACTCGTATCGGAAATATCGGCGGCGACAGAATATACATAATGAACATTATTTTTTCTTCTTGCGTCAATAGACTGCTTATATACAGTAAAATTATCGGCCGAAATGCAATTTTGCCGCACAATTTCTTGAGCGGCAAACAAAACGTCTTTAATTTTATGATCAATCGGCATAGAAATATTATTAATCACTATTCGCACTGACCCTTACCTCCGAAATATTATCTACAACCTTCATCCACGACGGGATATTAAGCTTTACATCCACATAAGAATCGTTGTCAAAAACAGTTTGTGTAATAGGCATTGTTTCAATATGGACATAATCTTCTATTTTCTCATTATCACCGTACACCTCAACAAAAGACGGTTCACATTTAAGTGATGCAGCGAGTGCCGCCGAACTAACGTTTGGTTCCACTACTGCTGTAACTACTTTATAAATCGGACAAGTCACGGTAATGTCCGGCGAGTTATTCCAAATCCATCGGCTTTCTTTTTCGCTCAGCGGCTTGTTATCGTTGTTATATAATACAACCGAACAATCCTGTGTCAATTCGCCGCTGCTGTAAGAATCAAACTTGGTGTTTATCAAGTCAAGGTTAACCTGAGCATAAGAAACCTGATCCAGATTTGCCTGAGCGCCGAAAATTCTGACTTTCTCTTGTGAAAGCTCAGCATCGCCCTGAATGTAACCTTCAAGCAGACTGCCGCTGATATTATATTTTACATCGACGTCCTTATACTTTGTAGCTTCTATATGAACATCTACGGCAGACGGCGTAAACGAAACTATATCTCCAAACTCAGACACTACCTTAAGATTAACCGTGATTACGTCTTCATCAGCCAGCTTCGCAGTATTAATATCCGAAAAATCAAGATTTGCGCTTATATTATCACTGTCAAACTTTGCAATAATCTTACGGCTGCCCTCAATCTTAACAGTTGCCGTCTGAACTGATAATTTCTCAATACTATAGCCGTTATCGCTTAAGACCTGCTCATTTATCGTGTTTATTGTTACGTCTCTGAAGGTTCGCTCTGTAGGTGCGTCTATAATAATTATTATATACGCCCACAGAATAACCGCAATCAAAATAGACACAACTTTAAGGAGAGTATTATTATATAAAATCTTTTTCAGTCTAAAATTTTTTACCTTTTTCAATTATTCTCACTCCCCTTTTTGCCGAAAATATTCTTAATCGACCTGGGACTGCGCTTTTTGTCTTTATCATCGACCAGAAGTTCTTCAAGCCGCGCCATAAGAGTATCTTCATCATAGCCGCGAATGAGCTCGCCATGATAAGCGCAGGAAATATTTCCTGTTTCTTCAGAAACAATTACAACCACAACATTTGCCTCTTCGGAAATACCAATTCCGGCACGATGTCTTGTTCCGAGTTCAGAGTTTAAATACGGATTCTGAGACAAAGGAAGTACACACGTTGCAAGCGCAATACGATGGTCACGTATTATAACTGCTCCGTCATGAAGCGGCGTGTTATGAACAAATATCTGCGTAAGCAATTCAGAGGTGACCTCAGCATCGATTACGATACCGGAGCTAATCATTGAGCTTATATCTGTCCCTTGCTCGATTACAATAAGCGCTCCGGTCTTGTCATATGACATTATCTGTGCCGCATGAGAGATTTCTTTAATCATGCTCAGCGTCTTTGTGTCGTCAACATCACTGCTGTAGAACCATTTGCTGAATGAAGTCTTTCCCACCTGATCAAGCGCCCGCCTGAGCTCAGGCTGGAATATTACCACAAGCGCGATAACACTGATCTGCACACATTTTGACAATATATAAGAAGTAACATGCAAATTTGAAAGATACACAACCTGCACGCCGACAATAATCAGTATTACACCCTTAAGCAGCCTTGTGGTATGACTGTCACGGATAAACTTAAGCAGAAAATATACTATAACAGCAACAATACAAATATCAAAAGCGTCGGCAACTCTGAGCAATGAAATCTGGTCTAATGCTGAATTGAAAAAATCAGTCAATAAATCTAACATTCTAAATAACCTCCGCTTCTTCGTCGCAAATCTCTCCGCTATCCGCAAACTACGCATCAGCGTATTTTGCTTTTCGCTCCGAGTTTGCTCCTCTTACTGCAACGCTCACGGCTTTGCAGTATTCCTTTACGGCTTCGCCGCTATTAATCTCTCCGCTATCCGCAAACTACGCTCCAAGTTTGCAATCTTATATTAGTACGCCTTACCCCAGTATACCATATGTTTTGCCGGCTTGCCGCAGCATATGCAGGTATCGGAAATCTCCTCCTGCTCAAACGGTATACAACGCGACGTAGCCGTTGTATCTTCCTTTATTTTTAGCTCACAAGCTTCGTCTCCGCACCACATTGCTTTGACAAAACCGCCCTTTTCAGCAATAATCTCTTTGAACTCGTCATATGTTTTTGCAGACGAAGTTTTGCTTTCCCTGTTTTCCAAAGCAGCATCATACATTTGCTTCTGAATTTTATCAAGGAGATTTTGAAGCTCCTCTTCAATATTATCAAGAGAAACAAATGATTTCTCACGGTTAACCCTGTTTACAAGCACAACCTGATTTTTCTCAATATCCTTAGGTCCCATCTCGATTCTGACAGGAACGCCTCTCATTTCATATTCGCTGAACTTCCAGCCCGGAGACTTATCGCTGTCGTCGAGCTTAACTCTGAAGTTCTTTTCAAGACGCTCTTTAAGCTCATTTGTCTTTTCAAGAACTCCCTCCTTATGCATAGCAACAGGAATAATAACTGCCTGAACCGGAGCGATTTTCGGCGGGAGCTTAAGACCTGCATCATCTCCGTGTACCATAATAATGGCGCCGATAATACGAGTAGAAACACCCCACGAGGTTTGATGTACATATTGCTGCTCGTTATTCTCATCAAGATACTGAATACCGAACGCGCGGGCAAAGCCGTCGCCGAAGTTATGGCTCGTTCCTGACTGGAGCGCCTTACCGTCGTGCATCATACTCTCGATTGTAAATGTCTCGGTTGCGCCGGCAAACTTTTCTCTGTCGGTCTTCTGACCCTTTATAACGGGTATTGCAAGGTCTTTTTCGCAAACATCGGCATAGAGATTGAGCATCATTCTTGTGCGTTCCTCCGCCTCCGTCTGTGTTGCGTGAGCCGTATGACCCTCCTGCCATAAAAACTCAGTGCTTCTCAAAAACGGACGTGTTGTTTTTTCCCATCTTACAACACTGCACCATTGATTATACAGCTTAGGCAAATCGCGGTATGAGCGTATAACATTTGAATAATGGTCACAGAACAATGTCTCAGACGTCGGTCTGACACAAAGGCGTTCGGGAAGTTTCTCGTTGCCGCCATGCGTAACCCATGCAACCTCAGGCGCAAAGCCTTCAACATGATCCTTTTCCTTCTGAAGCAGACTTTCCGGAATAAACATAGGCATTGAAACATTTTGTACGCCTGTTTCCTTAAAGCGCTTATCCATTATCCTCTGAATATTTTCCCAAATAGCATAACCGTACGGCTGAATGACCATACAGCCGCGAACTCCCGAATAGCTGCAAAGCTCCGCCTTTTTGATTATATCGGTATACCACTGAGCAAAATCCTCGCTCATGGGAGTTATCTCTTCAACCAGCTTCTTATCCTTTGCCAAAATTACCAACCCTTCCAACTTTTATTAAAATTATCTAAATGTTTATTGCATTTAAATAACAATTTGACATTATTTCATAGTCTATTTAAGTATAAATGAAAATCTTAGCTGTGTCAAGTCTGTTGGAATGATTTAATATTACAATCGTGTTACCTTAAATTCACATAAACAAATACTGTACATATAATAAACTGAGGTGAGAATATGTGCGGAATAACAGGCTTTATAAATTATAATCATAAGATTGACAATAATGCCAGAAATGTTTTATACAAAATGAGGGACTCGCTGGAAAGACGAGGCCCCGATGATAAGGGCGAATTTTTCTCCGACTTTGCGGCACTCGGTCACAGACGTCTCTCCGTCGTGGACATAGAACACGGACATCAGCCGATGATAAAAGAAGTAATGGGCAATACATATGTACTGTGCTACAACGGCGAGTTATATAACACCGACGAGCTGCGCACGGAGCTCTTAAAGTCCGGATATGAATTCACCGGACATTCGGACACGGAAGTCCTGCTGAGTTCATACATCGAATGGGGCAGCGAATGTGTAAAAAAGCTTAACGGAATTTTTGCGTTTGCAATATTTGACGAAAACAACAACCGTCTGTTTTTTGCACGCGACGGCGGCGGCGTAAAACCATTTTTCTACTGTGCAAAGGAAACAGGTTCGGAAAGAAACTGTGAATTCATTTTCGGCTCCGAGATAAAAGCTCTGCTCAACCATCCGTCTGTATCCACAGACGTAAACCGCTCAGGCATAGCCGAGATATTTTTAATCGGCCCCGGCAAAACACCAGGAATAACGCCGTTTAAAGATATTAAGGAATTAAAGCCGGGTTGGTGCGGCACATTTGACCGTGAAAACGGCTTAAAGCTGTGGCAGTACTGGAGCCTTAAGGCACACGAACATACCGACAATATGTCGGACACAATATACACGGTTAAATCACTTATATGTGACGCAATCAAACGTCAGCTTGTATCCGATGTTCCTCTCTGCACTTTTTTGTCCGGCGGACTGGACTCAAGCATAATTTCTGCTGTTGCCGCCGAAGAATTCAAAAAGACCGGCAGGGGAACACTCGACACATTCTCAGTGGATTATGAGGACAACGAAAAATATTTCCAAAAGACGTTCTATCAGCCAAACAGCGACGACCACTATATCAATCTCATGTCCGAGAGCATAGGTTCACGCCATCACACTGTGGTACTCGACAATAATACTGTCGGAGACGCGCTTTATGACTCGGTTCTTGCCCGCGACCTTCCCGGGCTTGTTGATATTGAGTCATCCTTGCTTTTATTCTGCCATGAGGTCAAAAAGACGCATACGGTCGTGCTTTCGGGCGAATGTGCCGATGAAATATTCGGCGGGTATCCGTGGTATACAAACAAAGAAATGCTGGCACAGGCGGACTTTCCGTGGAGCGGAAACACTGATATTAAAGCGAGCCTTATAAGAGACGAATACCTGGACTTTGACCCGGAGGAATATGTATATACAAGATATATCGAAACCGTGAACTCAGCGCCAAAAACCGGTACGGAGACGCCGGAGGACGCACGAATTAAAGAAATATCTATGCTCAACTTCAGCTGGTTTATGCAGACACTGCTTAGCCGAAAAGACTTTTCTTCAATGTATAACGGACTTGAGGTTCGTGTTCCGTTCTGCGACCTGCGTATCTGGGAATACGCATATAACATTCCGTGGGTCATGAAGGGTTATGCCGGCCGCGAAAAAGGTTTGCTGAGAAAGGCTTTCAGCGATATTTTGCCGCATGAAATTGTATACAGAAAAAAGAGTCCGTACCCCAAAAGTCACAATCCGATTTATACCAAAAATGTTGAGGATAAAGTCAAAGAAATACTTAAAAATCCCAACTCTCCAATACTTGAAATCGTGAAAAAAGATAAGCTCAGCGAGCTCCTTGAAACGAAAGCCGGAATGTTTTCAAAACCGTGGTACGGTCAGCTCATGAATTATCCGCAGATTCTGGCTTATATGTATATGATTGATACATGGCTTAAGGCATATAATTTGAATATCGTTGACTGATGAACCGGTTATTATAAACAACACAAAAGAGGTGCATTCCGCACCTCTTAATTTTTATCATATTTAATAATTACGCCGCTTCACGGCTTGTGACCTCATCAAGGGTTTTAACAACACTGTGCTTAATGGGCTTCCATTCAACCTTCTTGAACAAAGCGACAATTGCAATAATTGCATATGTAAACTCAAATACCGGGAAGGTGAACAAGTACAGCACCTTCTTATATCCGGCACAATGTATCTGATTCCACTCGGTAATCAGAGTCAATACACCGAAGATAAAGAACAATCCATAGAAGTTTGCAATAGTCTGCACAAGTGTATGAACCAAAGCCATTGTCTCAGGCGCATCACACGCAACAGCAAAAGGAATTGTCACAGCATTGAGCAATACGCTTATAAGTGTAAGAAGCATTGCCGGGCATACAGTCATCAGCATATCAAAGCATGAAAAACTTCCCTTAAGAGCGCCCTTAAGCAACCCCCAGCCATAGTTCTTAAACACCTGATAAAAACCCTTTGCCCAGCGCATACGCTGTGTATACGACTGACCAAACTTTGTAGGCTGTTCGTCATACAAAACCGCCTTTGAAGCATATCCGATCTTAACACCATGGATAACGCTGTCACACGTGAACTCAATATCCTCAGTAAGAAGATGATGAATCCAGCCGCCATTCTTGTTAATGACATCCGCACTGACCAGGAATCCCGTACCTGAAATAGCACAGCTTGTTCCCAGCTGCATTCTTGCGTTGTTGAGGTACTTGGCTTCTCTTAAGAACCACAGCGAATAAGCCGATGAAATCCAGTTGCTGTCAAAGTTCTTTGAGTTACGGTAACTCGTCAGAACATCATAACCGTTATCAAAGACCTTGTTCATCTCACTGACATAATTCACATCAAGAATATTGTCAGCGTCAAAAATCATATATCCCTCATAACCGGCATCCTTATGATCCTTAGCAATTATATCAAACAGCCAGTCGAGAGCATAGCCCTTTCCGACCTGCTTTTTGTTAAATCTCTCATAAACAATCGCACCGGCTTCTCTTGCAACCTGCGCGGTATCGTCCGTACAGTTATCGGCAATAACAAAAACATCCAGTTTGTCCTTTGGATAATTTTGCTGTTTAATACTCTTTATCAACTGCCCGATAACATCACGCTCGTTACGTGCAGAAATAACAGCGGCAAACTTATGCTGCTTTACTGCCTTAAACGATTGCTCTCCCTTCAGCAATCCGACAAACAAGTAAAAAAACTGGTAAGCATAACACAGTGTAAACAAAACTGAAATAACTGCATTAATAATAATTATAGCTTTCATACCGATCCCTTCCGGAAGTATTAAGTATAAAATAATATACTTAAAGCTCCAATCTTTTTTATAATTTTACGGTTTTTGATTTATGGGATAACCCCATTGCCACACTAACCACATATATTTATATTCTCAAAATATATACAAATTATAAATAAAATATAAACTTTTTATAAACAAAGTGTTATTTTACCATTTCACTTTATATACTTAAAAATCCGACAGATTTTTGTATAATTTTAACAATGCTATCCAACCACTTTTGTATACAATTCACTAACATCAAGCTTTTGGCTTAAGTATATCTCATCTGCAAGAATTGCTTGACCGATTAACATACCGTACCCGTTCATAATTTTATGCCCGTGTTCCTCAGCATATTCCAAGAACTTTGTTTTTTCCGGGCTGTAAATCAAGTCGGCAACAAAAGCGTCATTGCTCAGACAATCTATAAAGCTCAAATCCTCATAATCTGAATCTACTCCCGTCATTCCGAGAGGAGTTGCATTCAGGAGCATGTCACAGCTTCCGGCGCAGGATTTCAGTGTATCAATCTCAAAACCGCCGAAGCTTACTTCTGCCATAATATCAAATTCATCTCTTATGCTATCTATGCGGCTGCAAATATTTTCTGCTTTTTCCGGAGTGCGGTTAAGTATAACAATTCTTTTTGCGCCCATTACGGCAAACTTAACTGCAATAGTTGATGAAACTCCGCCTGCTCCGAGAATAACGATATTCTTATCTTTTACGTCAAAGCCGTTCATCGACAGTGAAAGCACAAGTCCACCGGCGTCGGTATTGTAACCGTACAGCTCGCCGTCATTGATTTTAACGGTATTTACCGCTCCGAAAAGCTTTGCATCTTCATCAATTTCTTTAAGAAACGGTATTATATCTACCTTATGAGGCATTGTCAGATTAAATCCTGTCACTCCGCCTGCTACCGCGCTTTTTATATATTCTTCAAGCCCGCCTTTTTTAACCTGAACCTTGTCATACTCGTATTTGGCTCCAAGTTCGTCCAGAACCTTTCCATGGACAATCGGCGACTTACTGTGCATAACCGGATCTCCGATTACGTTAAGTCTAATCATCCTGTTCACCCTTTTTCTCATTCAGTTCTTCAAGTAAATAATCTATAGCAAGCAGATATCCTCTGAAGCCAAGACCGCAAATCTGACCTATACAAGCCGGAGCAGTAACCGACCTTCTTCTGAACTCATCACGCTTATGTATATTACTGATATGCACTTCAACGGCAGGCATATTGACCGCCTTTAAGGCGTCAAATATTGCATAGCTGTAATGAGTATATGCGCCGGGATTAATAACTATACCGTCACAGCTTGTCATTGCGTGATGGATAAAGTCAATTATTTCACCCTCGCCGTTGCTCTGTACAACAATAGCCTCTGCGCCGAGGTTTGCGGCATAGTCCTCAATATATTTTTCAAGATCCTGATAGCTTTGCTCTCCGTATACGCCCGGTTCTCTTACGCCGAGCATATTAATATTAGGACCGTTTATTACCATTATTGTCATATATTTTTCCTCTTTTCTTTTTGATCTAAATTTATTCTGCAAATTCTTTGAGTAATGTCTTCTAAACCGGCATTGTTTTCAATTATTTCATCAGCGGCGCTTCTGTACAGCTCATATCTTTCAGAATACAGATTTTTAAGTCTGTCCGCACCTTCTTTAAGCAGAGGTCTTTCGGAAGTATCAATATCTCCGATAATTAAATCAAGAGGTCTGTCAATAAACACGATATGACCTCCGGCTTTTTTAGCAAGCTCAATATTACGGCTGAATTTGACAATACCGCCGCCTGTTGAGATAACCGTATCGTCATTAAGCAGCGCCTTTTCGAGAACTTCTGTCTCAAGTTTGCGAAAGACTTCCTCACCGCTGTCCGCAAAGATACTGTTTATTGATTTGCCCGAACTCTTGACTATTTCTTCATCAAGGTCAATGAACTTGAGGTTCATATCCTCCGCCGCCATTTTTCCTATTGTCGTTTTACCGCAGCCGGGCATTCCTATTAAAATAATTTTCATAAAGCACTTCCTCTTTTATGCCTTGAGTTTGTAATTGCCCAGAAGCTTGAATTCGCCGGTACCCTCTATCACATTATTTGTTATGCGTCTAACGTTTTCATCAAGGAGATTTCCGGTATAATCCACAAAGAACATATACTCAAAATTCTTGTCGTCAAGCGGACGCGATTCGAGCTTGAGCAAATTTAAATCGCCATGAGCAAAGCAGGCGAGTACTCTGTAAAGCTCTCCGCTCTCATGAGGCAGTGTAAACGCCGCGCTTATTTTATTGCAGCTTTCATCAACCTCGGCATGAGTTGATACTACTATAAATCTCGTGGTGTTCTTATCACTGCTGTTTATATTCTCAGCTAAGATTTCAAGCCCGTAAATCCCTGCATTGCGTCTGCCGGCAATCGCAGCCTGGGTTTTATCGCCGTCGTCGGCAACTTTCTTTGCGCTCTGAGCCGTACTGTAATATTCCTCGCAAGTTATATTCTGACTATTCCGTTCATTGAGCGACTTTATAAACTCACGGCTCTGGAGTATGCCTTGTTCATGAGAATATATGTGCTTGATATCGCTGATTTCTGCGCCTTTAACTCCCATGAGGCAGTGCCTGATAGGTATATCTATCTCGCCGATTATGTAATAATTATACTTCTCAAGCAAATCCATAACATCGACAATTGTTCCGGTGTTAGAATTTTCAATAGGAAGAACGGCATAATCAGCCGAGCCGTCCTTTAACGCAATAAAGGCGTCCTCAAAAATCTTTGCATTAAACCGTCTGCGGTTTTCGCCGAAGTATTCTATCGCCGCTTCTTCGCTGTATGAACCGTCTGTGCCATAAAATACAACTGTCGGATCCTCAACCGGAGGCTTCGGCTTAAGCAAATCCTCTATACGTGCTTTGCCCTTATCACGGCTGAGTTCTCGCGACTGCCGGTCACGGCTGATTGACATAATAGCGGTAAACAGCTCGTATACTTCGTTTTCACGGCTCTTGTCCTCAAGCATATCAATTTTTGACTTAAGCACCTGTTTTTCACGCTCAGCGTCGAGTACAGGCTTTCCGACACTTCTCTTGTAGTCCGCAACCGCACTGCAAATATTCATACGCTCAAGAAACAACGGCAAAATCTGCTTGTCTATTTCGTCGATTTTATTTCTCAACTCGCTTAACTCATTCTCATTATTCGTATTAATTTTATTTGTATTGTCCATTTATTTGCACCGTCAACTTTCAAATATGATATAACCTTAATCAAGTAAAACATCAAGAATAGCAACCGCAGCCGCATTTTCAACTACAACTGCTCCCCTATGAACAATGCACGGGTCATGTCTGCCATGTATTTCAATTTCCGCATTTTCCATTTTGGAAATATCGACTGTTCTCTGTACCTGAGAGATTGAAGGGGTCGGCTTCATTACAACATCAAACACTATAGGCATACCGTTGCTTATACCGCCGTTTATTCCGGCATTGTTGTTTGAATAGGTCTTTATAACGCCGTTTTCAATATAGAATTCATCGTTTGCGGATTTACCGTCCATATCGGCAAATCCAAATCCCGCGCCAAACTCAATACCCTTGACAGCAGGAACAGAAAACATCATTGAAGAAATTCTGCTTTCGATTGAGCCGAAAAACGGCGAACCCTTTCCGACAGGCATACCCACAACCGCACATTCGACAATTCCGCCGACAGAATTACAATTATTCTTTGCGTTAAGTATGGCGGTCTTCATTAACTCCGCCTTGCTCTCGCTGCATACCGGGAAGTCCTTTTTTGACAGCTCTTCAAGCAGCTTTGCGTCTATGTTAACACTGTCAAACTTTTCATCGCATATATCAGAAATTTTAATTATATGAGAACCAACAGTTATGCCGTGAGTTTTTAAAATCTGTTTGGCAACAGCTCCCGCAAAAACCAGCGGAGCAGTAATCCTGCCCGAAAAATGACCGCCGCCTCTGTAATCGTGACTGTCGCCGTATTTTTGAAATCCGGTATAATCCGCATGACCGGGTCTTAATAAGTCTCTTTCATAGTGCTTTGAAATTGTATTGGTATTGCGTATCATACCGCACAAAGGTGTTCCGGTCGTGACGCCGCCGACAAATCCCGAAAGGATCTCAACGCTGTCCTTTTCACGTCTTGACGTAGAAACAGAGTTTCTTCCCGGTGCACGGCGTTCCATCTCACGTTCTATCAAATCAAGGTCAAGCTTTGTTCCGGACGGAAGTCCGTCGATTACGATACCTATTCCGTTTCCGTGCGACTCGCCGAATATACTGAGTTTTATATTTGTTCCCCAAATGTTCATACTTGTTTACACAGCCTTTCTTAATTATACCTACGCTACACGCTTCTGAGCCTGTCATATACCTCAAAAAAGTCGGGATATGACTTCTTAACAGCCTCTTCCGCTCCGGTAATCTCTACGCTGCCCTCGGTTCTGCACGCCGCAACGGCAAGCGCCATAGCGATTCTGTGGTCGTTCCATGCCGAACACACATTGCTTTCAAGAAGATCCTGGCCGTAAATCGTAAGGCTGTCTCTGCCTTCTCTGATATCAACGCCCAGTCTTGCAAGCTCGCTCGCTGTTGACTTCAGTCTGTCACTTTCCTTGTGACGGAGTCTGCCAGCGTTTATTATCCTGCTCTCTCCGCTGCAAAATGAACAGAGAACAGACACTATAGGAACCAGATCCGGGATATTTTTGGCGTCAACGGTTATTCCGTGCATAACCGCAGTACGCTTTGCCATTATACCGCCGTTTGGTCCTGTGACAATTCTTGCACCCGTTTGCTTGATAATGTCGATTATCGCTCTGTCACCCTGAAGACTGTCGGGGTTTAAGTTAAGGCACTCAACATCGCAGCCGATTGCGTCGGCAACCAAAAAGAATGCCGCCTGAGAATAGTCCGCCTCAATCTTAAATTCCGAGCAGCCCTTATACTTCTGTCCGCCCTTAATTCTGAAAAGCTTATACTTATAGTTTTCGACTTCTATTCCGAATTTTGATAAAATATCAATCGTCAAATCAACATAGCCTCTTGATTCAAGCTCACCGGAAATCAATATTTCGCTGTCACCGTCGATAAGCGGCAGAGCAAACAGCAGCCCCGAAATAAACTGAGAGCTGACATTTCCGGCAAGTCCATAGCTTCCGCTCTTTAAAGCGCCGTCCAGAATAATATAGTCATTACCTGTCTCAAAATGTATTCCCTTATCTCTGAATATATTAAAATAAGGCGTCTGAGGACGTTTCATAAGTCTGCCGTGACCCACAAACTTTACAGGCACGCCTCTGCCAAGTGCAAGAGGCATAAGAAAGCGAAGCGTTGAGCCGCTCTCGCCGCAGTCTAAGGTAATCATGTCTTTGACCCTGTAGGTCTTTTTTTCGGATATATGTACCGTCATATTTTTTGAATTCACACGGCACTTAGCTCCAAGCTTGCGCATACACTCCACAGTTGCCGTAATATCATTTGACATGCTTACGTTTTCAATCACACAGTCATCGCCTGAAAGCGCTGCTGCAATAATTGCCCTGTGCGCAACACTTTTTGACGGTGGAACCGCCACAATCCCCTTTAACATTTTTGATTCAATTCTTTTGATGTCTTCCAATTTTCTGCCTCCGTAAACGACTATATTATTTAAATCATCCTAAAAACTCGCTCTTTTCGATTTTCTTGATTAGAACATCACCAATCTTATTTAAAAGAATAAGATTAATCATGCTGCCCTCGCCCTTTTTATCAACGGCAACGGCCTCCGCAAGTTCTTCTTTGCTTATTTTGACCTCAAGCGGAAGGTTATAGCTTTTGACAATCCTGCGCATACGCTCGGTTGTTCCCGGCTCGGTCAAACCGATTCTTTCGCCGTACTCACACGCCATAATCATACCTACGGCAACACCCTCGCCGTGCGTATAAGTCTCGTAATGATACTGCTTTTCAATTGCATGACCGAAGGTGTGACCAAAGTTCAAAATCATACGCCCTCCGGTATCAAACTCATCGTCTTCAACCACTTGTCTTTTTATATCACAACAATTATATATTATTCCATCAATATTTGCAAACAATTCTTTTGTATCCTTAATAGTTTCAAGCAATTCAAACAGGTTTTTATCTTTTATTGCACCGTATTTAATCACTTCTGCCATGCCGTCCGACAAAACTCTCGGCTCCAGGGTCTTCAGACAATCTGTATCAATAATAACCGCCTTGGGTTGATTAAATGCTCCGACGAGATTTTTGCCCCTTGGCAGATCAATCGCAACCTTGCCGCCTACGCTCGAATCAACCTGAGCCAAAAGTGTAGTAGGTATCTGAACATACGGTATTCCTCTGAGCAGACTTGCCGCCGCATAGCCGGTCAAATCACCGACAACACCTCCGCCGAGCGCGACAATTAAATCGGTTCTTGTAAGCTTGAATTCAAGCATTTCATCATACAGCTTCATAAGCATTTCAGCCGACTTGCTCTTTTCGCCAGCAGGAACAGTAATAAGCACTGTTTCAAAACCGTTCTCATTCATGCTGTTTATTACCTTTTCCGCATACAGCGGTCCGACATTGCTGTCGGTTACGACAGCCGCCTTTTTTGCAGCTGAAATTTTTCTTATTTCTTCGCCGCTTTTCTCAAGCAAGCCTGCCGCTATGGTTATTTCGTATTCCCTGCCGGGAATATTGACCTTTAAAACTCTCATATTATATTTCCCTTTCAGATTTATTTCACTTTCGCAAAGTTTGCTCTTCCCGTTTATTCAGGTTCCTTTTCCTGCATGGCAATTTTATTTTCACACACCGTTTTAAGAAGCTCTTTCACTTTATCCTTATCGCCGCTTGCAACAGCGTCTTTTATTATCTGCACGTTTTCTATAAGCCTGTCCGCCTCACGAATAACATTTTCCCGGTTTGACAGAAACAATTCGCTCCAAAGCTCAGGATTTATCCTCGCTACCCTTGTACAGTCTCTGAACGCCCCCGCCGTATATGCGCGATTCATTTCCTGCGGGTATGTGAGACAAAGCGCAGATGCCGAGATATGCATTAAGTCACTTGTATATGCAATCACTCTGTCATGTTCTTCAGGACTTGCCGTAGTTATACGGGTTGAGCCAATATAGCGGGCGATTTCTTTAATAAGCTCAACACTCTCCGGCTTTGAACTTTCAAGCGGAGTAATAATATAACCGCTCATCCAGAACAGCTCTGAGGAGGCGTTTTTGAAGCCTTCCACCTCTTTGCCCGCCATGGGATGACCGCCGACATAATCCACACCATTGGGCAGGACGCGTTTTATATCCTCTACGACGCTTGACTTAACGCCGCAAACATCGGAAATTACAGCGCCGTTTTTAAATCTTGTACGGTTGTCATCAATAAGCTTGCCTATTATCTTCGGATATGTACAAAAAAATACCACATCAGAGCTTTCAATAGCGTCACCGGCGTCTTCAAAAACCGCGCTGACCGCTTTGTTTTTAATTGCAAGCTCTCTTGTTTCGATATCCGTATCACAGCCCACTATCTCTGCGTTTTTGTATCCCTTGAGAGCATATGCAAGAGAACCGCCTATCAAACCAAGTCCTATAACTGCAATTCTAAAATCACTTTCCATAATGCATCTCCCGCTAAAGCTAAACTTTAATCAATATTTTTATCTACATGCTTGCCTATAGCCTTCAGCTTTTTCATTAATGCTTCAAACTGCGGCTCATTCAGAGACTGAGCGCCGTCGCACAAAGCCTTTTCCGGGCAGTTATGCACTTCGATAATCAAACCGTCTGCTCCGACCGCCATTGCCGCAAGCGAAAGCGGTTCAACCATCCAGCTCATGCCGGCAGAATGAGACGGATCAACGATTACCGGAAGATGGCTGAGCTTTTTAACCGCCGGTATAGCGCTCAAATCAAGCGTATTCCTCGTATATGTTTCAAATGTTCTGATACCTCTTTCACAGAGAATAACGTTCGGATTGCCCGACGCCAGAATGTATTCGGCAGACATAAGCCATTCTTCGATAGTTGAAGAAAGACCTCTCTTTAAGAGTATAGGCTTTCCGGTTTTTCCGAGCTCCTTGAGCAGATCAAAATTCTGCATATTTCTTGCTCCAACCTGTATCACATCGACCTGCTCGTCAAATGTTTCAACCATCTTAGGCGACATAATTTCGGTAACTATAGGCAGACCTGTCTTTTCTCTCGCCTCTTGCAGAAGTCTGAGCCCCTCAAGCTCAAGTCCCTGAAACGAGTAAGGCGAAGTTCTGGGCTTGAATGCGCCGCCGCGCAACAGCTTTGCTCCGCTGCTTTTCACACTCTGCGCAACATCAATGATTTGTTCTTCGGATTCAACGCTGCACGGACCGGCAATAACGGTAAAGCCGCCCTCCTTGCCAATCTCAGCTTCTCCAACTTTAACAACGGTAGGCTCAGGATGAAACTTTCTGCTCGCCTTTTTAAAAGGCTCGGCAATACGCATCACTCTGTCAACATGGACATTGAGCATAAGTGTATCGGGGTCGATTCTTGACGTGTCTCCCAAAAGTCCGAGAACCGTACAGTCAACACCCTTGTTTATCATTACGTCAACGCCCAAGTCCTTGATGTAAGAAATCATCTTATTGGTATCTTCTTCACTTGTTTTCGGTTTTAAAATAACAACCATTTTATTCTTCCTCCTGAATTTTAAATAAGTAAAATTAAAAAGGACGAGCCTAAAGCCCGTCCTTGAATAGTTTTCAAAGTTTACGCGTTTATTTCCCTAAACACACACGGGCTTTAAATATTTGCTGCACCAAAAGTAACCAAAGCTAAAATACAAGCTCTGGCTAAAGTAGAAAAAATATTCTGTTGTGGCAGTAATAATTCTACGCAGCAAATCAATCATTTTAAATTCCTCAAAATTTCTAAAATTAGAAGATAAATAACTCACAAAAAACTTAGGTCTTATCTGAGCTGCTCATTATTATACCGCAGGTCAGATCAAAAATCAAGTACTTTTTTGAAAAAGTCATATTTTTTTAGTTACATGTCTCGTAACATGACAGTTTATATTCACGGCGCACGGCATTCCGGCGATGTGCGTCGGGAATGTTTCGACATTTACTCCGAGTGCGGTAGTAATTCCGCCGAAGCCCTGAGGTCCTATATTGAGTCCGTTTATTTTTTTAAGCAAAATACCCTCAAGCTCTGCGTAATACGGGTCGGGATTATCGCTGTCAACGTCACGGAGCAAGGCGGACTTTGCAAGATATGCAGCCTTTTCAAATGTTCCGCCTATTCCTACGCCCACAACCAGCGGCGGACATGGGTTTCCTCCCGCATTTTTCACGGTATTCACAACAAAGTCGATTATTCCTTCAATCCCCTCCGAGGGCTTGAGCATCTTTACCGCGCTCATGTTCTCGCTGCCGAAGCCTTTAGGTGCGACAGTAATCTCAACTTCGTCGCCGTCAACGATTTCTGTATGAATAATTGCCGGAGTATTGTCGCCGGTATTTCCTCTCCTGACCGGGTCTGCAACAACGGACTTCCTGAGATAGCCCTTTTCATAGCCTCTGCGGACACCTTCATTTACGGCGTCGTTTAACGAGCCTCCGACAAAGTGAACGTCCTGACCGACTTTCAAAAACACAACCGCCATACCGGTATCCTGGCAAATTGGGACGTATTCATCACGTGCAATCTGCGCATTTTTCAATATATTTCCAAGTACATCTTTCCCAATCTCGCTGGTTTCGGACTCATAACCGTTTTTAAGCGCGTCCTCAACATCAGAATTCAGCACGCAGTTTGCCTCAATACACATTTCTTCAAGAGTATCAATAATACTGTTTACGTTAATTTCTCTCATCCTATTACCAAACCTTTCGAATTTATTGCCAAACCTTTTAAGCTAAGCCGCTCAATCGACAAATATCAGTTGCCCCTGTTATGGAACACCCACGTATTGAACCACTTAAGCCATGTATTTGAATACTCCTTTGTGATTGTCATACCTGACAAAACCGGGTAGAATGCAACGAACAGCAAGCCGCAAAGCACTACAAACGCGTTTGATATATGCTTGAACCATCCAAAACGCTCTTCCAAATCCTTTAATGTGTACACAATCATCATGATAAGGAACGGCAGGCTTGCGAAGAAGTGATATATAAATACGCATCTCTTTACAAATACCCACGGCAAAATCTGAGCCATAAGTCCGACAACAAGGAACAATACCTTTTTATCACGCTTGATAATTCCGACAACCACTGTATATAAGAACGCAGCAATGCTTGACCAGAATACCAACGGGTTACCGAATATCGAAATACATCCTATATTCTTCTCCCCAACAGTTTCAACAGGCGCAGCATAAGCCCAAAGCGGTCTGTAGTCAATCGGCCACTGGTACCATTCTGACGAATACGGATGCGTAGCCTGAAGTCCGCTGTGATAGTTAAACATATACTTCTGATTATCCAGCATACACTTGAATACATTCGGATACCCGTCAACCATTGAAATAGGCAGATATGACAAGGTATAAATCGCACCCGGAATAACCACAAACAGCACTATACAACAGCCGCAGGTCTTAATCAAAAAGCTCCAGAAGGCATTTTTCATCTTTTGAGGCAGATAAATATACACGCCTATCATTATCAGCAGAAGCTCAACGGCAAGTCCTGCTCCCGCATAAATCGAAATCCACTTTGACGCCGCTCCAAAGCCAAACATAAGCCCCGAAAGTCCAAGAGTCTTCATCAGCTTCCAAAAAGTCTTTTTATCACTGAGGTCCGACGGATTATTCTTCGCAATATCAAGCACACGCTTGCCGAACAGGAACATGAACAGATACATAGCGATAATAAATGTCACCGGATATGAGTCGATAGTTCCGAGCCTTGTAAGCGAAAAGTGCATAAAGTCAAACGCAAATATTAAGGTTCCGAGAACCGAATACCTTGTGCGTTCAAACAGCTTTTTGAGCATGATATACATCAGCGGCAGCATAAGAATACCGAAGGTTGTACCCATAACCCTCCAACCAAACGGCGTCATGCCGAATATTGCAATTCCGACAGACATAATCAGCTTGCCGAGAGGCGGATGCGTTGTCTCATAATACGGCATCAGGTGCAGATGCTCGTAAGCTGTACGCGGATGATAAATTTCATCGAAATATGTGCTGTTTTGGAACGAGCTTCTGTATACAGCTAAATCCTGCTCATCGGCAATGTTCTCACAATCGCCGGGCCCTGACACGCTTTGAATATTAATCTGAGTTCCGTCTGCACGCCAGAACGCAACCTCAAACATGCGGTAATCGACAGCACTCGAAACACCTTTGATATATCTTGCGGTTACAGGCGCATTTAGTTTGACAACCTCCCACTTGAATACTGAGTTGAGCTGACAGCTTACATTCATATCCTTCCAGTTTGTTCCGTCAGTCGAATATGAAAGCTTCATTGCAGGCTTGTTTCCGACATCGCCTATTCCGAGATAATAGGTCACGGTGTTAATCTGCTCGTTTGAGCCCAAATCAATGCTTACGGTCTCGTTGACCGTACTCGGCTTATAGAATGTCTGCGGATTTTTCAGACTTCCGAGGTTTACATAGGCAACTACAGAATAAACCACTACGATTACCGCAAGTATCAGATAGTCAAGCTTCAGCATCTTCTCTGTCTTTTGACCGAGCTCTATTACACCGGAGGATTTATCTGATTTATTCTTGCTTCCTATTGAGTTTGCCGCATCGCAAATCTTATTTCCCGCTGCGGCAATAAAGCCTAGGTATGCAGTCTTTGCTTTACTAATCCACAAATTAAGCGGCAAATCTTTTTTGTCTTTTTCACTTGTTGTCCTTTCATCACCCGGAACTCCGTCAGGACAGGTCAGCTCAGGATAAAGAACATAGTCGTGAAGAATAACAAACATGCTTATGATAAATGTTATTACTTCAAGCACCGACGCAAAAGCCAGTGAGCTGTATGACGGACCCGATGTATTATACATCAGCATATAGCGGAGTATGCAAAATACGTTTATAAAGTTCACACTGCTGAATGCCGCAAAGGTAAACAGTGTTCTTTTGTTCTTCGAGAGAATATACTCAAAGATAAGGAATATAATCGGCGTGATAAGATAACGTTCGTGCATCTTAAGTCCGAATGTAAACAAAAAGCTGATTATAAAGAACGACGGAATAAATATCTTTCCGCTTGGGCTCTTTATCTTAATAAACAGAACAAGCGCACCGGCAACCGCAATAAACATCATTGCATAGTTGAGTATATTAAGCAAAACCTCCGCCGCGCCTCCGACTTCAAGAGACACCCAGTTCAGCTTAAAAATTGTGTAGAAATTGAAAGCGTTAATCGAAAAATACTTATATGAACCGAGCGTATTCATATACTTTTCAATCAGCCACATGGGATTAAGCGCAGTTATCAGCTTAGTTCCGAAGCCGATTGAGCTGTCCGACCATGCTTCATAATTGAACGGCACAGAAAACAAAAATACCATTACTATTCCGATACCTATCATCTTGAGTATCATCTTCCAGTCCTTTGACGCAACAAACGCAAAGAGGAACACAGGTCCCACCATAAGCGCCTGCGGCTTCATAAGCACAGCAATCACATAGAGCGCACCGGATAATAAATAGTTCTTCTTGTATAGCTGATACATTGCAAGTATAAGAAATACTGCAAGAATCGACTCAACCTGTCCCCACGCCGAGGAATTAATAAACAGAAGCGGATTTATCATTAAGATAATTCCGAGTATAAGCGACTGTTTCTTGCCGATATGCTTTGAACCGATAACAAATACAGATACCATTAGAGCCATATCCGCCAATATTGCAGGCATCTTAAAAATCAGCTGTGTGCCATTGCCCGAAATTCCAAAAATCTTGTTAAACCATGCGAATATTCCGAGAACAGTAACATATCCCGGCGGATAATCGCAGAAATAGCCCGGCGCATAAAAATGACCGGGGCCGTTGTTTAAGACATTTGTTCCCCAAGCAATCCAGCAGGACATGTCTGAGGGATAACCCTTTAAATAATACGCAAGTATAACCCTTACTAAAAACGCAATAACTCCGGTAATAACAAAAGCTCTGACAGTTATATCTTTGCCGGATTTCGCTTTTGATTTTAATCTGTTTTCATTCTTTCTATTCTTTTTTGACCTAGTTTCAGGTTCCGCTTTTACTTCCAAAGCTACAGCGCTTAACTTTTTATCAGCGCCGACAAACTTCTGAAGCGCAAAAAAAGCTAAAATAAACAATGCCGCAATTAAATAAGCTAAATACAACTTCTTCTACCTCGTTTCTATATTCTCTATATTCGTTTTAATTATATCAATTTTTTTCAACAATTACAATACAATAATTTTATTTTGCCATTGCCTCAAGCGCGCTTATTTCGGCTTCGCTCGATATAGTTACAGGATAGCTCAATATTACCAAATCATCAAAATGGACATTATTATAAAAGTCACTTATCTTAAAATCTCTGTATGACTCGCTGTCACCTAAATAGTTATTAAACCGCCTGTAATCCACAACATATACTTCTTTGTAATTGTTAAGCGCCCATACAGCAAAAGCATTGCCGAAAGAATCCTTTACAATACAAATTTTTTTGTCGTTTGGAACATTTGTTTTGTAAACCTCAATCGGATAGTCGCCGTCCATAAAGCTGTCATAATTCCGAAAACTCGGATTAACGGCAGTCATCGGAGCTATATATTCTTTAAAATTCACATCATAATACGATTCTCCCGTATACTCAACCGATGGATAATACATATCAAGTCTGTCAAATGAATCCGCAACATAGTCATATCCCTTTGTTCCCTCGGTGTATTCAAGAAACGATCCCTGAAAATAGCCTATACTCTCTTTCTTAAAGCTCTCAGGCTCCTTTATTTCGTCAAATCCGAAACGCAAAAACTCACGGTAAGCATAATACGCTCCAAGCTGAGTCCAGTGATGATCCGTGTTAAAATAAATATCCTCGTCCGCATGCTCGGCGAGAGTTTTTACAACATTTACACCGCGTACTCCTTTGCCAAATTTTGAATATATGTATTTGAATTTTTCCGTATAATCCGACTTTCGGTCTGCGGCGGCATAAAACTCATACGATGTGGGCACCAGAACCGCATATGTCTGCGAATTAGGAACAGCATTCGCAAAAGAATTAATTATATCCGCATATCTGTCACAGTTCTCTGTGCTTATATCAACTTTTTCAGTGCATATGTACTCCTCACCGTTTCCAAATATATCAAATCCGTTGAAGGTTTCGTTATACTTATAATACCTGTATTCATCGGTTACAGCTGTGTCTTCCATCGTGTTCTTCTTTTGACCGAATTCTATAGCGGCTCTTGAAATCTGCGAATCCCACAACACCCGGCAGTCTAAAAACTCAGCGGTCTCACGCATAGGAATGAATAATTCTGAATCACTGATTACCGGAGCAGCCGGAATTTCTGTCTCATCACTATTATATTTGACTTTATTACTGTCCGCGCTGAACTCCAAAGTATCGCCGCAATAATTTATTATAAGCGAATCAGCGTCATCACTTAATTGATACGACAGATCCTTGCCGAAGTAATCCAGAAACGTCTCGGCATCTGCAAGTATTCTTTTGTTCTGCACCAAGAATGAATCAAACAAGCTGATATTATTATCTCCCATATGTACACATACCGAAGCCTCTTTCGGTATAATATAAATATCGCCCGACAACAGAACTCCCGCAAAATACACTATAAATATAAAACCAAGAGACAGCTTTACTTTTGTTAAACTCTTCAATAACTACTCTCCTCTTTTAAATACCAATTAACATATGGAATAAATTATAACATATCGGAAAATATTATGCAATACGTCGAATATAAAAATTTTTCGTAATATTTTCAGACATTTTGAGAGATTGCACATAGTTTATTTCAAAAATCGCCAAAATTTACGATATGGTTACAGCATATAAAAAATACTTGCATTTTTCCAATAAGTATCTTAAAATATTAAGTTAAGTGATTACTGTTTATTATTGTTGTTTTTCTGATTAAAAACAGCGTAAGAATAAGTTTCAGCACAAACCAAAAAGGAGATATATTTTTATGAAAGTTTTGATGGCGACAATGAAATTGGATATAGGCGGAGCGGAAACTCACATTGTCGAACTTTCCAAAGCGCTCAAACGCCGCGGAATAGACGTATACGTTGCGTCAGCCGGCGGCGCTTATGAAAAAGAACTTACCGAGGCAGGAATTGAACACATCTATGTTCCCATGTCCGGTAAGCATCCGAAAGACGTCCTCACTGCCTACAAAACTTTAAAGAGATTTATAACAGAGAATAATATTGACGTGGTTCACGGTCACGCCAGAATACCATGCTTTATACTTAATCTGATAAGAAAATCAGTCAACTTCAGATTTGTAACGACTGCCCATTGGGTGTTTAGTCTCAAGTTCCCGTATAAGTATATCACAAAATGGGGCGACCGCTCTCTCGCTGTGAGCGATGACATCAAGAAGTACTTAACCGATAACTATGGTATAAAGCCGGGTAACATCCGCACAACTATTAACGGAATAGATACTCAGAAGTTTTCAAAGGACACGGATTATACCGATATAGCTGAGGAATTCGAACTTTCAGATGATAAACGCCGCATAGTATATGTGAGCCGCATGGACGAGGACAGAAGTCTGGTTGCTCATAAGCTCATTGAGATTGCTCCCGAGCTTGACAGGCAAATCGATAATCTTGAAATTCTGATTGTCGGCGGAGGAAATGATTTTTCTAATATGAAACGCGAAGCCGATGCCGTGAATGACAGCCTCAGAAAACCACTGATTAAATACACCGGAAGCCGTACCGATATAAACAAGTTTGTTGCAAGCGGTGAGATCTTCGTCGGCGTAAGTCGCGCCGCTCTTGAAGCCATGGCTGCCGAAAAACCGGCGATTATTGCAGGTAACGAAGGCTATATTGGCATATTTGACAAGGATAAGCTGGATATCTCAATTGATACTAATTTCTGCTGCCGCGGCTGCGAGCAGGTCAGCTGCGATATTTTGACACAGGATATACTTAAGCTCATGAATATGACAAATGAGCAGCAAGATGAGCTTGGCGCTTATTCAAAGAGTATAATCGAAGAATACTATTCAATAGAAACCATGGCTGATGACGCCATGAAGATGTATGTAAGCGTCATAAAGAACGAAGGCATAAACGATGTAACAAACGATGAATTTGAAACTGTAGACAATTATATTACTCCGCTTTATTCAAAGCAGAAATACGACGTCATGATATCGGGCTATTACGGATTTGACAACAGCGGCGATGATTCAATCCTTAAGGCAATTGTCAGCAGCCTTAAGGAGCTTAAACCGGATATAAATATTCTTGCCCTGTCAAACAATCCCGTTCAGACAAAGTCGGTATACGGAGTGGACTCTATACACAGATTTGATTTTATAAAAATATTCAAAAAGCTGAAGTATACATCTCTGCTGATAAGCGGCGGCGGAAGTCTTATACAGGACGTGACGAGCGACAAATCTCTTGCGTATTATCTTTCGATAATCAAGCTCGCTCTGGTTCGCCATACAAAGGTAATGCTTTACTCAAACGGAATCGGTCCGATACAGAACAAGCATAATTTCAGGAAAGTCAAAAGGATACTCGATAAAGTCGATCTGATTACCCTGAGGGAGCAGTCATCTAAGGACGAGCTTGATAAATTAGGCGTGTCCAACCCGAACATTATTGTGACCGCAGACCCTGCCTTTACACTAAAGCCCACCAATGCCGAAACGGTTAACAAGATTCTGAGAAAAATGGGGCTTAGAACAGACGACAAGTATATATGTATATCCGTTCGTCCGTGGAAGAACCTCGGCAAAGAATTTGAAGACGCTGTCGCAAATGCTGCGGACTATGTCAAGAGCAAATACAATCTTGAATGCGTTATTATACCTATGCAGTGTCCGAAAGATACAGAAATATCAAAGCGGATTGCGATAAAGTCAAAATCGGGAGTTGTTGCCCCCGAAAACCTGACGCCGTCGGAAATCTTAGGTCTTACCGAACGGGCGCAGTTTATTATTGGTATGCGTCTGCATACACTGATTTATGCGGCAGCAACACATACTCCGATAATTGGACTGATATACGACCCTAAAATAACGGCAGTAATGAGTGAGCTTAAACAAAAATACACTCTTCCGGTTGAAAGCCTCAATCCGCTGATGCTGAGGCGCTATATAGATGAAATTATAGCAAACCGAAATGAAATAGTATCTTCTCTCACACTATCATCAGGCAAAGCAATTGAGCAAGCTAAATATACCGCTCAGCTTGCCATTGATAATCTGAATTGAATAAGCTGAGCACTTTTATATGTAAGAAGGGATTTCTATGAACTTATTTATTTTTAATAATTTAAACAAAGACAAGATTATAAAGTCACTGCTGAAATTCAAAAAAAGCGGAGATGTAAAAGAATATTACAAAGCTGCGAGACACCTTATTAAGTTTTCAACTCGAAGACTGACCAATATGGATTTAATAGACGAATATGTGCTTCGCGCAATGTTTGAGCAGGATAATCTGCCCAACCCCGAAAATGTAAGAGATTTTCTGCGCAGCGACATAAAGACCATATACGATGAAATTCTTTGCGTGGATTGGAACAGACTGTTTGCAGAAAAGGGACTTGTTCCTGTATCTTCCGTCGCCTCAAAGCCTATAGATACAGGGCTTCACGGCTATGCACGCTCTATTGAGGGAATTCTGAACTCAACCTCACGCGAGGCTCTGATGGGTTCTTTCTTAGCGCACGCCGAAGTATTCGGCACCGGCAAGTCGTCGGCATACGCAGCTCTGAAATGGGAGAATAAAGGCTTTAAGGGGATTCTTAACATCGATCCGATTACGTTTGACGATTTAACCGGACTTGAATATCAAAAACGTATTATTATCGCAAATACCGAAAGCTTCGTAAACGGCAAACCGGCAAATGATGTTCTGCTCAGCGGAAGCGTCGGTACAGGTAAATCCTCTTGCGTTAAAGCATGTCTTAATATGTTCAAGGACAGAGGTCTCAGGCTGATTGAACTCAAAAAATCCGATTTGGACGACCTGACTTTGGTATTTAATAACATAAGCAACCAAATACTAAAATATATTATTTTTATAGATGATTTATCTTTTGAGCCCGACGATATGAGCTATAAGGCTCTCAAAGTTGCGCTTGACGGTCAGGCAGAATCAAGAGGCAGAAATGTACTGATATATGCGACCTCAAACAGACGTAATCTGATTAAGGAAACCTGGTCTGACCGTGACGGCGGCGATGAGATACACAGAAGCGAAGCCCTTGCAGAAAGGAAATCTTTGGCTTCACGATTTGGTATAAATTTGAGCTTCCTGACTCCAACTCAGAACGAATACCTGACTATTGTCGAAGAAATGCTGAAACGCGAAAACATAGAGATGAACGAAAACATTCGTGCAAAAGCCTTGACTTGGCAGATACAATATAACGGGTTCTCCGGAAGAACGGCAGCGCAGTTTGTGTCAAACTATCTAAGCGAAGAATAGGTTTTGATTGTCATTTTGTTACTTTTGTAAAATTTGCGGAAAATGATTGTAATTTTGTTGATTTTTGGCTTAAAATGTGCGACAATAATACACAGTAATTTGTTATTTTAAAAATTTATTTTATGTAGGTGAAGAAAAATGGAGCATAATAAAGCAAACAATATTGAGTTAAATAATGCACCTTCGTCTGATGACAACGCTGCAGAAAGCAAAAAAGACATCGGCATTAATACAGACATTGATAAGGACGCCGACAAAACAACCGTTTTTTCGGTCTCAGAAATAAAGAATGAGGCTGATTCGTCAAGTGTAGATGAAGATATTAGCGATAACTCATCATCAGATAAAACAATAGATTCAGACAGCAGTAATTCTGATATTGATACTGAAAATAATGATACTAAAATTGAGCCGGAAAAAGATAGTTTTAAAACTTCCGAGAATGATAAAGACGAAAGCGATAAGCAAAAAGCTTCTTCAGCCAAATCAGTCAGGAAGTCAAACAGCAAAGGCGTACGAATTGCCGCAGCGGCAGCCGCAGCCGTTGTTGTTGTGGCAGCTGCCGGATACGGAATTTATGTTAACAGATATGATAATGTAATGCCAAATACATATATAGAAAATATAAACTTAGGCGGCATGACTCAGGAAGAAGCGCTTAATACGCTTTCACAAATATATTCTGAGGATAAGCTTGAGGGCAAAACAATTAACTTCTCCTGTATGGGAGATAAGTCAACCATCGAGGTTAAAAATCTTGCTATGCAGTTTGAGACTGAACAAATGGCAAGCGACGCATATTCATTCGGCAGAGAAAAAGCCGGATTTTGGAACAAGCTTTCAGAGTACACTCAAAGCATATTCAGAAAGCATAAACTCAGGCCATCGCTCTCATATGACGAGCAGGCTCTGACCGGATCGATAAGCGATTTATGTTCGTCCCATGAACGCGAGCCGCTCGGGTATACGTTCCGAATCGATAATGGCAACAGCATTGTTATCGCAAAACCTCAGGACGGCATAAAGGTTAATATTGAAAAAGCGGTTGACATGGTTGAAGACGAGATTTGTACATTTAATTTCGGGGATGTGGACTTTGTGCCGGAAACAACCAAAGCGCCGGAGCTTAATCTTGACGAGTTTTATGAATACATTACGGCCCCTGCCGAGGATGCCTCATATGCTAAAGATGATAATAACAAGGTTTACGTCGTTCCCGACAAGCCTCAGATTGTGGTAAATAAATCGGATATAGAAGCTGCGGTCAAACAGAATCAGGAGGAATACAGTGTTCCCGTACAGGTTGTAAATTCTGCCGTTGACGCTGAGTATCTCCAGAGCATACTGTATGAAGATACACTCGGTTCATACTCGACTAACTACGGCGGAAGCAGCGCAGCGCGCGCAAGTAATATCAGAACTGCCTCAAACACAATCAACGGTATTGAGCTTTTGCCGGGCGAGAAATTCGACTTTAACAAAATTGTCGGTGAAAGAAAAGCTTCAACCGGCTACCAGCAGGCTCCCGTGTATGTTGTAAAGGACGGAAAAACAGTCAGCGAACTAGATTACGGCGGTGGTATATGTCAGGTTTCATCAACAATATACTGCGCCGTGTCAAGAGCGCGTTTGAAAGTTATTGCACGTACGTCACACTCAAAAGACGTGACCTACGTACCCGCAGGAATGGACGCAACGGTTTCCTGGGGCGGCCCCGAATTTATTTTTGAAAACAGCACCGACTATCCAATCAGAATTTTTGTCGATGCCAACGGCGGTATTCTTACTGCGAGAATCGTAGGTTCTCAGGTCACAAAACCCGATGTTAAACTTGACGCCCAAAACGACGGCAGCTCAGTTACCGTCACAAAGACCACTACAAACCCCGACGGTTCGCAAACGTCAGAGATTATAAGCAGCAAGACGCCTCCGACACAGGCTCCGGCTCCGGCGGCAAACAGCAATACAGAGGAGCCGAGTGAAACCCCCTCACAAACTGCGGCGGCTGAGTAAATAACAAAATTAAGAATAAAGACTTCTGCGATAATAATTGCAGAAGTCTTTGCTTTGTAAAACAAATTATAGTTTATATGCGGATTATTGCAAGCAAAGCTTGCAGCCGAACACCGACCATGCAATGGGCGGTAATGCAAACTGCGGTAGGTGAGCTGTGAAACAG
>CAJKEB010000006.1 GCA_905198865.1 uncultured Eubacteriales bacterium | reverse complement strand
ACCATAATCTGACGATTTTTTCAACAATTTTTTATGAATTTTTAGAGGTTACCTTAAAAAAATTTTTAAAAAAACTATTGACAAGCTTAATCAAATGTGATATTATACTATCTGTTGACGCGCTGTTAACAAAAATATAACACGCTGGTGTAGCTCAGTTGGTAGAGCAGCTGATTTGTAATCAGCAGGTCGCGGGTTCGAGTCCCATCACCAGCTCCATGAACTTACGTTCCAATTTTCCACTGCTTTTTACAGCAGTGGTTTTTTGTTTATATTTTTAATATCAACAATTCTACGGGGACAAACATGAATACAACCGAGGCTATAAAAATCAGAATTTTGACTTTATGCGGGGAAAGAAATATTTCGCTCAATAAGCTGGCAACCATTTCCGGCTTATCTCCTTCGTCGCTGAAAAGTATCTTATACGGGCGAAGCCTTAATCCAACTATCAAAACAATTAAGATACTGTGCGACGGACTCGACATTACTTTGGGAGAGTTCTTTTCTTCTCCCGAATTTGACAGCCTTGAGCAAGAAATAAAATAAATTATAAAACGCAGGAACGTCAAACCGATCCTGCGTTTTTGCTTAATAATTTTAGCCTAACTTTTTAACCTTATCAAAATATTTTTTTGTTTCCGATGCGATAACGCCGCTTAAGGCAACAATTGCTATCAGGTTCGGCAGTGCCATGAGTCCGTTAAAAATATCAGCGATTGTCCACACAGCCGATACAGTCATATACGGACCTATAAACACTGCGAGAATATATACCCATCTGTATACCTTGACAGCCTTAATATTTCCGCCTGTCAAATATTCAAGACATCTCTCGCTGTAATAATCCCAGCCGAGTATAGTGGTAAACGCAAAGAACACCAGACACATCATAAGCACAAATGCAGGAACTGCCGGCGGAAGGAACGACAATCCGGTCTGAAAAGCATATGTTGTAACGCCCACGCCCTCAAGCGCAAGCTCCGGATTCCATGCTCCTGTAATTACGATACACAATCCGGTCATTGTACAAATAACTATTGTATCAATAAACGTACCGGTCATTGTCACAAAGCCTTGTCTTACCGGTTCCTTTGTCTGGGCTGCCGCAGCGGCAATAGGCGCCGAACCGAGGCCTGCTTCGTTTGAAAAGATACCTCTTGCCACACCCTTTTGCATTGCAACAATCATTGCGCCAAGCATACCGCCCGCAGCTGCTCTCAGACCAAATGCTCCCTTAACAATTTCCATAATAGCCGCAGGGATTGACTTTATATTAACAGCAAGCAGAACTACGCAGAACAGCACATATAAAATCGCCATAAACGGCACAACAACCTGTGATACTGATGAAATTCTCTTTATTCCGCCGATTAAAACCAGACCGACACACAAGGTCAGAACAATACCGGTAATAACTACCGCCCACGAATACTCCATACCGAATATGGATACAGAGCTTGCTGTATTCGGGTCAAAAAAGCCCTTGACTGCTGAAGATATACCGTTCACCTGAGTGAATGTACCTATGCCCAGAAGCCCTACGCCCACGCCGAAGAAAGCAAATATCTTGGCAAGCCATTTCCAGCCCTTTCCCATACCGTTTTCTATATAATAAAACGGACCGCCGAGAACATGTCCGTCAGGGGCAACACGTCTGAACTTGACTGCAAGCAGTCCCTCTGAATACTTGGTTGCCATTCCAAACAAAGCGGCAACTATCATCCAGAACAGCGCACCGGGTCCGCCGGCACAGATTGCAGTTGCAACACCCACAATATTGCCTGTTCCTATTGTCGCCGAAAGAGCGGTGCAAAGTGCCGCAAAGCTCGATACTTCACCGTCACCGGCTTCTTCATTCTGAACCATATATTTGAGAGCCTTTGGCAAGTGCCTGATTTGAAGACCCTTAAGCCTTAAAGTAAGATAAATACCTACCGCCATGATTATGATGACGAGAGGCAAGCCCCAAACAAAATCATCGATCCTGGTCAGGATTGCTCCGATTGTTTCTAACATCTCTCCACAACCTTTCCGCCCGCAGAAATTGATTTGATTTCCGTTTTTGTCTGCGGGCAGACATTACGGCACAAATGAAAATCATGTTGAAAAATATACAACAAAAAAGCCGAAAAAATTCGGCTTCTCTTAAGATATGAATTCATTTTACTTCTGTCCCTTGTGCCTGAGAGATCGGAATGCAGTTTTGCAAACCTTACACCTTCGGCGTTCACGCATAGGTCTGCCAATCAATTTTTAAATTTACCGATTGAGCGGGCAGCCTTAGAAAATGAAACTCTCCAGAGAAAATGCCGTATTAACAAATCAACTTTGTCATTATACCACAGTAAAATATGTAATGCAATAGCGATTTTGCGTAATTTAAAAATATTATGAAATTTTCAAAAAAATCTCTTGATTTTTAAATTGGTTTGTGGTATACTGTAATGCGTGTCGAATAGAATATGCCGGTGTGGTGGAATTGGCAGACGCGCTGGACTCAAAATCCTGTGGTAGTGATACCGTATCGGTTCGACCCCGATCACCGGCACCATCTACTAAATAGCTCGAAACATAAAGTTTTGAGCTATTTTTTATTTTGCCGATTTTTTTGCTTTTTATCTTATACAAAAATCACTCTGTCCGAAAACAGAGTGATTTTGTATGTGATTTGTTAATTTAAATCTATCGGTTTAATGCGGTTAATCGATAATCAGCTGTTTATCGGTTGCTGCTGACAGCGGTGTGGCGCTGACAAGCGATTCCCACGCGAAACATTTCAGCGTGTAGCTGCCGATTTGTATACCGTCAAAGGTTATGTCACTGAACTCGATTTTATTCTCGCCTGATGACAGCAGCTTTGATACGGAGGTTATGCCTACCATAAGGTTATCACTGTCATAGAGTGCAAGTATTATCTCCGCAGGTTTTTCCGAAACAGTACTGCTGTTTATCGTCACTGTCACATCGCCGGACAATACGTTGTCGGAAAGCATCAGTCCGCTGTCGTCCAGCTCCTTAATATTGCACTCAAATCCGCTGCCGACAACCACAGTGACTGTATCTTTGATTTCGCCTTTCCCCGATATAATGCTTATATCTGCCGTTCCCTCTGCAAGCGCCGTAATCACACCGTTTTCATTTACGGCTGCCACATTCGAATTATGGCTAATCCAGCCGAGAGAGCTTGACGCTGCCTTCATCGGGGTTACCGAATATGCCACCATAAATACGTCACCCACTGATTTTGTGACTTTTTTCTCTTCAAGGGAAATAGTTTCAGGTACATCCTCTTCCTCAACAACAATGCTGCACTGCGCGCATATACCGCCGGAAACCGTTGCAGCCGTTATATTGGCTGAGCCTCCTCCTACAGCGCGGATTGTTCCGTTTGTATCTACAGTCGCAACGCTTTCGTCACTGCTGATCCATACAACCGCCTTCTTTGATGTGCCTGCCGGAGTGATCTTTTTAGCAAGTGTCATTGCCGAACCGGGAGACATTGTCAGAGCGTTTCGGCTTAACTTCAAGTCTGTCGGCACTGCCTCGGTATTTTCCGATCCAGCGTCGGTCGTTTTCATGCGTCTTAAAATGTTACTTTCAAGCGACGCATACATTGTGTGCGCCCAGCATGTGCCCCACTCGCCTTGGTTTTTAACCGAGCTTACAAGGCCCATTGTTCTGAGGTCATAGCTTGACGGGAACATTGCGCCGTCCGTAAAGGTGACGCTGTTAGCGCCTGCTTTTGTTATACTCGGCACACTGCCGAATGATTTTTCTCCGCCTGACGAAAGGCTGATTTGAGCGGGCGCTTGTTCTGCGCGTTCAACGTAATCAATATAATCATCGTTTACCGGCAATCCCTTATCCGCAGCCTCTGAAAGCGTATAAACCGTATCATCCTCATATTCTCTGTAAGCATTATCAATTCCTGAGAATAACTGCGCAGACGACAACACAAGACCGTTATCGGTAAATGCCTTGATACAGAAGTTTGCGTTGTTAACATCATACGTGAAGTCACTCCATGATTCGCCGTCCGGGCTGTAATAGCTTTCATCAGCATTGGCTCTTGCATTGCTTGAGTATCCGCTTACCGGATATTCGCAGTATACATACGAAATCTCTCCGGGTACGTCAAACTTAACAACCACGGCAAAACGTGTTCCGGCTTTCAGACTTACCGGCGTTTTCAGATTAACAGTATGATAACCCGAATTCTTTATTACTCCCGTTGCCGCCGGTGTCCACAGCTTTGAAAGCGAATCGCTGTCCTTGTAATCGGTTACAATATATACATCATAAGAAGTATTCTTGTGATATGTATAGAATGATACCGCTTTCAAATCCTCATCCTGCGACAGTGTACTTCCACTTTCAGGGAATACGTTAGCCGCATATGTTGTATCTCCGTAGCCGATATATCCGACCGCACCGAGCGGATCGTACTGATAAATCTTGTTGTAATTGGATTTTTTCTCAAAGCCTGTAACAACTGCATTTGAGTCCATACGTCCCATCTGAGCGTCGTAATACGATATATAGAAATATCCGTTATCTCCAACATATTCGCCCCAGCTGTTTTTGCACAGGAACGCACCGTTTCCGGGCGGCTCTATAACAAAATTCGATTTTGAATAGTTGTCGTCCCAGCCTACAATTGTAACGCAGTGTCCGCCATAGTCCAGTTTGTTCGGACAGTAATAGTTCAGCATAGCAGCATCAAAGTAATTCCAGTCTACGTTAAACAAAGTGTAAACAGCACCATATTCCATAAGAGCTGATTTTATCTCATTGTTATCAAGAGCTCCTTCGCGGGCAGGCAGCCATTCAACGTCCTGAATATGATAATCCGCATCTACCTTTTTGTAGCCTGCCGACGGATTACTGTTGAACTCGGGATAGGGATCGTTTTCCTCTAAAACAGCTCCGTCCCAGCGCGCAAGGTATGCTGTTGCCATCTGATGGTTGCCGCCAAAGTTTGCGGTATCCCAGTCGAAGCCAAGTCCGTCCTTTGCATAGACACTTGTATTGGTCGCCATGTTCCATTCAGAGAAATCATATTCCTTTATTTCCTCTGTCTCCGTTACATCGACTATACATTCCGCAGTCAGTCTGTCTACCTCGGTTGTTGCAGTAATTACAGCCTGACCTTCTTTTACTCCGGTAATTTTGCCTTCACTGTCTACCGTTACAACGCTCTCGTCAGAACTCGACCAGACTATTTTGCGATTTTTGACCGACTCGGGAAGAAGCGTAGCAAGAAGCTGATACACACCGTCTTTTTCTACAGATACATACTCAGGAGTTATCATAAGCGCATTCGGCTTATCCTCCGACAATGTTGAAAAGCTCTTGATATATCCCTTGCCAGTACCTGCCGCATTTTCTGCAAATGCGTAGTAATAATATTCCGTATCGGGTGAAAGATTGGAAAGCGTGCAAGATTTATCATCGCTCGTCAGCACTGTATATTTTGACTCGCTGTTGAGTTTACTCCAATAAACAAATCCCTGTTCAATAACCGCATCGCCGCCGTCACTATCAACCTTAGCGGAAATTGTTGCCGAGGTTGGCGAAGATACGGACGCTGTTCCTGTTTGTATTGAGGGGAGCTTAACATCTCCCTCGGGCAGTTTAACCCACAGACCTACCAAATTTGTGCTTTCAGAAACGGAAACGGGGGTTCCGGGCTTATAACGCTTGCCCGTTTCATCACCGACAGCCCAGCCTCTGAAACGATAGCCCTCTCGCGGCTCGGGTTCTTCGAGCATAATCGTTTTGCTCTCTGTTCCTCCGGCAGCATTACGGTACTGACTGAAGCTGACAGTGCTTATACTCTCGCCTTCGGTTGTTGTTTCGCTGACGGTAATATCTCTTACATAGATTGCATAAAAATCCATATTGTCGAATACGGTTATCTCGCCCGACTGATACTCATTTTCAAGGGCATGCTTATTATCACGCCAGCCGACAGCTGTCCAGCCGTAAAGCGCCGCCGGCGCGGGTGCGGTTATAACCGTTTCACTCTCGCTGTTGAAGAGGGTTCTGCTTACTGTATCCTGCAATGTATTCTCGCCCGAATAGAAGTTTACCGTTATATCTCTCTTATATATCGCATACAGTGTCGTATTCTTAGTCACCGTATATTCAGTGAGGGCTGTCTGTGCATTCTTATCTGTATTCCAGCCGATAAATTCATAGTCCGCCTTTACTGCAACAGGCGTAAGGTCTGCTTTTTCGCCGGCCTCTAATGTATCGTAGGCTTTTGTTGTCCTGCTTCCGCCGTTTGCGGTATAATTATAGGTCACCGAAACACTATTATCGGGAACTTCTATCTCTGACCATGATGCAGATGCAGTTGCATTTTCTGTCAGCGTAATACTCTCTCCGCTTTGGTAGCCTCTTGTCGGATCTGCGTCAACAATCCAGCTCATAAAGCTGTAGCCGTTTCTCTGCGGTGCAGCCGCAAGCGTGAAGGCTGCCGCCTGAACGTTACCCCAGCCGTTCATATACTGCAAGGCAGTGTCGGGACGGATGGTGATATTTCCTCCGTTAACATCATACGAAAGAGTAATAAACCGCTTATATACGGGATAGAAGTATGTGTCCTCACTTATACTTACGGTTCCGCTCTTATATACTGCCGGTGCAGCCTCTGTATCGCTTCTCCAGCCGTCAGTATTCCAGCCGTCCTTTGATACCGGCTCCGGCGCTGCAACTACCGCACTGTCGGTATTGTTATACAGAACTGCATACTCAACACTCTGCACCTTATTCGCTTCCTCCATGAACTGCGCCATAACGGTTTTCTTGTAGATAGCGTACAGCGTCACGTCCTCCGTAACAGTGTACTGCTCCAGTCCCTCTGTAGCGTTTTTATCTGTGTTCCAGCCGACAAATTCATAAGTATCCTTATAAGCTGTGATGGTTAAATCAGCTTTATCGCCTGAATTTACAATACTTGACGCGGACGGTGCGGACACAGAGCTGCCGCCGTAATGTCGTTTCGCCATCCGAGCGGTGTCCAATCCTTATAAGAAGCAACCTCCGGAAGCGGTGCAAACACACCTTCGGTTTCATTATTATAAAGGTCTACGGGTATGGTTGTCTGTATCATTCCGTTTCTTGAATAAAAACGCAGCGATACGGTTTTTTTGAATATGGCGTAAAGCGTGGTATCCTGTGTCACTGCATATTCGCTCAGCGCCTCACGCGCAGCAGAATCCGTATTCCACCCCACAAACTCATAGCCGCTCTTTTTTGCAGTAGGTGTCAGATCTGCAAGCGAGTTGTACTTTACCTTTGACTCCGCCGTACTTGCTGAATCACCGCCATTGGTTTTATAATCATATGTAACCGTGTATTCCGCAAGCGGTGTGTCAGACCATTCGGCAACAAATGTAGTATCCTCATAAGCCTCAACTGTGCCGTTTGCCGGAACAAGCTTTTGATTATTGTCCTGTGAACGCCAGCCGGTGAAATAATAACCTTCTCTTTCAGGTGCAGCCGGTACTGTAACCTTTACAGAGAAGCTTGAATCACAATTCATATGCTGAATATATGTCTGCGTCTGTGAACCCTCTGATGTAGTTGAATCAATACTGTATGTCATGGTTATTACACGGGAATAAACCGCATAATAATCAGTATCTTCGCTTATATCTGCTGTGTCGTTTGCCCTATACTCAACCTCTGATGACTCATTATCTGACGTCCAGCCCTCAAATGTCCATACATCAGTATCATCCTCATCTGGGAAAGTAAGAGTTCCTGTGGTATCGTTGTTGTATATTTTTACAGTTTCACTTTTAACAGTAGTTCTGTCAAGATTGTGAAAGTACGCCACGATATCAGTATCCTTTGAGTATATCGCATACAGCGTTACATCGCCCGTCACCTTATATGATGTCAGACCTTCCTTGGCATTCGGGTCAGTGTTCCAGCCGATAAAGTCATAGCCGTCCTTTACGCCGGCATTATTATTTCCCGGCATAATGTCCGTACCCTCGAGCACGTTTTCCGCAACCGTGCTTTCTCCCTGTATTGTTCCGCCGTTTTCTGACGCGTTATATGTAACGGTATATTCCGACAAATCGACCGTATACGGCGAATATTCCGTACCGTCTGATGAAGTCATATTCAACGCCGTCATATCTATATAACACGCGGGACGCACGCCTATATCGGATTCATTGACAGTTATTGTTGAAATATCTGCTGCATCTGCCTGTAATATAATTCCCATAGCGCATCCCGAGCCGTCCAAAGGAGTACGCAGCCAATACGGATATGCCTCAGCAGCAGAATACAGACCGTCCTCCGGTATCTGCTCCTGTGGATAATACTGGCTGTCCTCCGGTATCTGCTGCTGTGCATAATACGTTGGAGAGGTTAAATATAAATTACCGCCAAGATTATTTGCGTTTTGAGCAATATTATACACCTGCATAATATCCGGCAAAAATATCGTGTCAGTATTGTATTCATATCGATACAAGTCATAGTTTTCGTTTGCCAAAGCCACCGTTTCCGGCATGGAAACAGTGTTATACGATGTTTCATCTACAGTGCCGTCATGCGGTGCATCTATGAGAGTTTTCTGCGAAACGCTTACAATCGCGCTAAGCTCTGTAGGCGCGAAAGAGTTAAGAAATCCCTCCTCGTCTGCATATCCGTTGGCATTAGGATACATATACGTCTGATCCGGAGCAAATCCGCATGTCCAATCCACATTGCCGCCCTCGGCAGATGAATTGAGCCAACATCTTATATTGCTGTCACCCCAGTAATTTGATCCGCTATATCTGACAGGATCACCATATGCAAATCTTAAATGTGACGAGGTTTCCGGAGGCGTTGCTTCCTCCATATCACAGCCCGCATCAAAGGCTTTTATTGTAATAATATTATTTGTCACAAGCAGAGGCATATAGCCCTCCGTATATTCAGTAACTGTGTCGGTAGAATCAATCACCGGTGTGCCGTCCTCGTTGTTCCCCGTAACCTTTTCAAACGCCATTACACGCCATGTGATTGGCTGATTGCCGTATGTTCCCATCTGAATGTAATCGCCTAATTTGAGAACTGTAGCTGTATCAGACGTTTCATTTCCGTTTGCTGCAAATACAGGAGCGGACAAGGAAACCAGCATACAAACCACAATAGCAACAGCCAGTATTCTTTTTAGTTTTTTCATTACTTAATTCCCCCTTACTTAATGTATTAATGGTGAATAGGTCCTTCGTTTATTTCCGCAAAAATCTGTGAATAATAAAATGTTAAAATTTTAAGTAAATGCCACCTCCGTTTATATTTATAGTTATATATAGCTATTTATATTATATATCTATAATAAGAAAAGCACATCACTCAAAAGGGTGATAAACAGAAAAAATCACCGTACCGCAATTACAGCATACTGTATTATTTTTCATTAAAATCCGGGCAGCACAAGCTTTTTATCCACCACGTCCACCGTCAGCTTAAGTGTGCTTTTATAGCCGGTCTTGGAAAGCAGACGCTTGATATGGGTTTTCAGAGTGTTTTCTGACATTCTCAAAGTCTCAGAAATTTCCTTATAGGTGCTGCCGTTTACAAGCTCACGCAGAACCTCCAGTTCACGAGGCGTAAACTCAATACTTTTTGCAAGACCGATGTCCAGCACGGGCGTACACTCAGGATAGAGGCTTTCCCCGGACATAGTACGCTTAATCACGTCCGACAATGATTCGCACCCCACATCCTTATACCAGAAGCTTTCACAGCCGGCTTTTTTTGCCTTTTCAATAAAACTATGCTCCGGCATGGAGGTTACGATTATAATTTTTATATGCGGATAAAGAAGCTTTATTTTCTCAGCCGCTTTAAGTCCGCTTTCTCCGTGCGCGGTACATACGTCCATTAAAATCAAGTCAATCCGTCCGCGCTCGCAGTAAAGCTCCGCCATTGAAGCGTTTTCTATTGAACGCACAACCATATATCCGTCCATATTTGCTACACAATCCTCCAAAACATACCGCCCGGTACGCTGGTCGTCTACAATCATCACATGAATCACTATAACATCTCCCCCCTTTGCTTTAACAGCCGTACATACAGCCGTATGCCGTTTTCGCATTTTATGTCAAGCTGTCCGCCCGCTCTTTCTATTTTTTTACGCAGTCCGCTAAGTCCTCCGCCCTCTTTCAGACCGTCTGCATTGCTTGAACCGTTATCATAAATCACCGCGGAATACGCCGTATCAGTATCTGTTATTTCAGCCGTTACTTTGTCCGCTCCTGCGTGGCGCACCGCATTTGTGACCGCCTCGCGCACAGCGGTCAGAATTAAATATGCAGCGGCACTGTCATCGGGCAGCGCGCCTGAAAATTCAATTTTACACCCCACTGCCGCAGCAGCTTCCTCCAGCTGCACCTTTGTATTGTCCTCATCATACTGCGCGTCAGACAGACCTGCGCGCATTTCCGCTGTTATGCTTTTCCAGAGTTCCAAAATATTCTCCAGTTCCTCAGCGGAGCATTCCTAAGCCAGCGCGCGGCGCGTGGTAAGCACACACCGTCCGAACCGGGCGTGAACGCGCACCTTTGATTCAAGAACTTCCTCCTCGCGCTTAAGCTGCACGATATTTGCAAGCATCGTCTGCAAGCGTTTGCGCTGTTTATCAAGCAGCTCGTTATTTTCCTTAAGCACCTGACTAAGCTGATATTGTCTTGTAATATCGGCGGCTGTAATCTGAATATACTGTTTTTCGTCAATATCCAGAACAAGTTTTGAAAAGCTCCATACACTCCCGTCGGAACGGATAAACACAGGATTATCTCCGCTCTGAATTTGTTTTTCGGGCGAAAATTCCGACAAATTACGCCAAAATTCCTCACCATTTTGCAGGTGATTACCTGTAAGTTCCAATGCAAGCTCATACATATGGTGATTTACCAGAACAGGAAAGCCGTCTGTTTCAAAAAATCCCAATCCGTCGGTCAGGTCATCAATCGCCTCACGGATTGCACCCAGCGGAATTATGTTTCTGTAAAGCCTTATTTCCTTTTTCAGCGCCACAGTGCAGAAAGCGGCCGACAATACCATAATCAATATATATACCGCCAACGGCAGACTGCCAACCCAGAAAATCAGACCATCTGCCGGAATATTTCTCATTTCACCCCGATTTGCCGCCATCAGCAAAACCAGCCATACGGTGAGCAGCAGCGCCGCGGTCAATAATATAGGGTCAGACTTTTTCGCACGGCTGAAACGAACACAAAACAGGAATATCATAAGCATTGCAATAACAGACCACGCCGCGACTAAAAATGACCTTGCACAATCGGAAAGGTATATAAATGAAATCATTCGCTGCTCCTTTCCGGCAGACGCAGGGACACGCAAGCCGTATCCTCCTGCCGCTCATAAATGATTTGTCCGCCTGCCTTTTTCACAGCCGCCTCCAGCCGCTGTGAACAGGAAAACTCAACGGGCAATTCATCGCACTGAAACTGAACGCGAAAATGCAGATATTCACCGCACTGCGTAAGCACCGCCAAAAGCGTCTGCAACGAGGAAAGCGACGTTTCCGTAACCTCCTCGAACAAATCATAAATCATCATCGCGTATTCACAGCACAGCGTTTCAACGCCCCTTGCGGAAAAGGCGCAGTCCGCGCCATGAAGCCTGATATTTTCAATAGATTCCGCAAAGCACCGCTCTAATTCCTCAGTCGGGATAATTCTTTGTGATTCCGATATAAGAATAAGGTTGCTGCGCCGCTTTATGAATGTGCCGATTACGTTTATTTCCGATAAAATTCTGCGCGCCTGCGCCAAATCGACACTTTTTATCTGCCGCAGAAGCTGTTCTGTTTTTTCAAGCTGACGTGAGATCTGAACAGAGAGATTATTATAAATCCGAATTTGCTCCTGTACCTTAAGCTGCTGTGAACGCCTGTTAATTTCACCGCGCAGAAGCTCCGCGTTTTTCTTAAGTTCCTTTTCGGTTTTTTGCAGCTCGCGGATACTCCGGTTTATCGCCGACAAATCCTCCTGCCATATCACATATCCGCAGCTAAGCGACTTCATATAAAGCGCCGTGTCGCCGTCCTGCGCGAACACCGTTTCTGTCTTTAGTCGTTCAAAGGTATCCTCTGAAATGTCCTGCGCCGATTTTGAAAAATACCGTCTGCCGCCGTTTTCATCGACAATCTGCGCGCCGATATCGGAGGAATTGAAAAACGCTCTGTACTTCGTATTTGACGGAATCAAGCCGGTCACGATACAGCTTTCCCATATTGCCGCCGTAACGGCGCAGTATGCGGCTGTCATTTCAATAAATCCAAATCCCATATGTGAACTGTCAATCCAATACAAAATACAATATACTATGCCCACACCCACAACGGCAAGCGGCAGCCAGGCGCGCCTTGCTGCGTGCGGAAGTCTGCATTTATGCCAAAGCGTTCCGATACACGCCAGAAACATAACAAGCATCCACCCTGCGGCGGCATAATACAGCGGACCGCGTATATAGTCCTTTTCGCCCTTAATCTCAAAAGCCAGTCCGTGCAGCTCATTTGTCAGAATTCCTGCAATCAATAAAAGGGCAGGAACAAAAAGCAGCAGATACCGTTTTTTCAGCTTCCAATTCTCCCTTTTGCCTATATGAACAGCTATAAACAGACCGAACAGAGGTATCAGTATCATGGGGAGATAATGCATATACCAGAACCTGTTTCCCCAAGGCTCAATGTTAAAGAAAAACTGATTTTTACAGGTACGGGCAAAAACCCACAGCAGCATACATAGCGCGGTGAGCAGCAGATATTTTTTTATGGGGCGGTGCATAATGCGCCGCCACAGCGATACGCCCCATGCCGTAATCAAGCCAATGTATATGTAGAATATGGCAAGCTCCTGCGCGGCAAGAATTATAAGAGTATCATGCATTCTTGCGGCGCGCAGACAGGTGGCAAAAATAATCAGAAAAACCACAAGCGCAGGTATTGCTGCCTTTTTCATAATTCTCATACTGTTACTCCCGCATCTCAAAAAATCTTCTGTATAATATCTGTTTCTGTTGATTATTTAACAGTTGGTTGCTTACCGGTATTTGTGTATCTTATTTTTCCGGTTTAGCAATTACCTTAATAAAAAATAAAATAATATTTTACTATAAATCCCCCTGCAAATTGTACAGGGGCTTATTTAAAAGGGCTGTATCGCATTAAGCGATACAGCCCCGTAATTTATATCAGCAGCTTAATATTAGCAGCAGCCGCAGTTATTGTTGTTGCAGTTATTCTCGCAGCATTCATTGTTTCCACAGCAGCATATTAAGATTATAAGGATGATTATCCAAAGGCATCCGCCGCCTCCAAAACCGTTACCGAAGCAACCCATACATCACACCTCCTGTTATATTTTTTTGCGGTATTGTTATTTGTCCCGGGCAGAAGCGCCCGCCGCATCAGGACAAATCAAATTTATTTTAAGTATTACAAACATTTGTCATTATTAATCGCAGCAACCGCAGCTGTTTCCGCAGCCCATACCTTCATTTCCGCAGCAGCAGAAAATGAGGATAATAAGAATAATTATCCAAAGGCATCCGCAATCTCCGAAGCATCCATGCATTTTGTTTACACCTCCTAAAGTGTTTTCACTGTATATTATGTTAGATACAGATTTTGGTGAATATCTGAAAAAGATTTTTAAAAAAATATTTACATTAAATCCAATCTGTGATATGATTTATCTATATGATACGTCAAAGGTAAACAGCTATAATCAAGCATATACTGTACGTAAGCAAATCTTAAAATCAAAGTGAATATTAAAATCGGAGGTATGTCTATGAAAACCGATATTGAAATCGCTCAAAGCGCAAGTATGCTGCCCATTCGTGAAGTTGCCGAAAAGCTCGGCATGACAGAAAACGATATTGAATACTACGGAAAATATAAAGCAAAGCTCAGTGAGGATTATTTGGAAAGTCTGGCTGACAAACCTGACGGAAAGCTCATTCTTGTTACGGCAATCAATCCAACTCCCGCCGGCGAAGGCAAAACTACCGTCACAGTCGGACTGGGCGAGGCTATGCCTAAAATCGGAAAAAGCTCAATCATCGCTTTGCGTGAGCCGTCGCTCGGCCCTGTAATGGGAATAAAGGGCGGCGCGGCCGGCGGAGGATATGCCCAGGTGGTGCCTATGGAGGATATTAATCTTCACTTTACCGGCGACATGCACGCCATAACTGCGGCAAACAACCTGCTGTCCGCGGCAATCGATAATCATGTACATCAAGGAAACGATCTTCAGATTGACGTGAGACGCATTACATGGAAACGCTGCCTCGACATGAACGACCGTGCGCTGCGCCATGTTGTGGTAGGTCTCGGCGGAAAGATTAACGGATTCCCCCGGGAGGATTCGTTCCAGATTACTGTTGCAAGCGAAATCATGGCTATACTATGTCTCGCCAAAGACATCGACGACCTTCGCGAACGTATAGGAAGAATTGTAATCGGCTATAACCTGTCAGGAGAGCCGGTTTATGCGAGAGACTTGAAGGTTGACGGGGCGATGACGCTTCTTTTAAGCGACGCAATAAAACCGAATCTGGTTCAGACGCTGGAAAACACCCCCTGCTTGATGCACGGCGGTCCGTTCGCCAATATTGCCCACGGCTGCAACTCTGTCAGAGCAACAAAAACAGGACTTAAGCTCGCGGACTACTGTATTACGGAGGCCGGCTTCGGCAGCGACCTCGGCGCAGAAAAATTCTTTGACATAAAGTGCCGCTTTGCAGGTCTAAAACCGTCATGCGTCGTACTGGTTGCCACAGTCAAGGCGCTCAAGTATAACAGCGGTCATCTCAGAGTTGAAGAACTCAAGACCGAAAACATGGACGCTCTGCACGAGGGTATTGAGAACCTCGGAAAGCACATTGAGAACATGCACAAATACGGCGTTCCTGTCGTTGTTGCAATAAATCGTTTCGCAACTGATACAGACGCAGAGCTTGAGTTTGTCAGAGATTACTGCGCAAGTAAGGGAGTAAAATGCTCGATGTGCGAAGTATTCGCAAAGGGCGGAGACGGCGGTATTGACCTGGCTGAGAAGGTTGTTGAAACCATTGACGCCTGTCCGTCAGACTTTAAACCGATTTATGACGAAAGGCTGCCGATAAAAGAAAAAATCGAGACAATAGCCCGTGAGATTTACGGTGCAAGCAGCGTAAACTATACCGCTGCCGCAAGCAAGCAAATTGTAAATCTTAGCAAGCTTGGCTTTGGCAAGCTTCCTGTATGTATGGCAAAAACACAATATTCACTCACAGACGATCCGCATGTTCTGGGCAGACCAAAGAACTTTGCGATTACAATTCGCGAAGTCAACGTGTCAAGCGGCGCCGGCTTTATCGTTGTAATGACCGGAGCAGTTGTCACAATGCCCGGACTGCCAAAGGTTCCCGCCGCAAACAATATGAGCATCGACAAGGACGGAACTATTACCGGATTGTTCTAAAATATTCCTAAAACAGGAGTTGAATTTAACTTTGTTTACTTCAAAAGATAAATATGATGTCATCGTAGTCGGCGGCGGTCACGCCGGTATTGAAGCGGCATTTGCCGCTTCAAGGCTCGGAATGAAGACATGTATATTTTCTATCAGCTTAGACGCAATCGCAAACCTCCCCTGCAATCCTAGCATCGGCGGAACCGCAAAAGGTCATCTTGTGCGTGAAATCGATGCTTTGGGCGGCGAGATGGGAAAGGCTGCGGATAAGACGTTTATTCAATCCAGAATATTAAACCGCGGCAAGGGTCCTGCGGTACATTCGCTCAGAGCCCAAATCGACCGTAAAGCATATCAGACGGAGATGAAACACAGGCTTGAGCTTCAGCCGAACCTTGATATACGCCAAGGAGAAATTGTCGAAGTCACTGTCGATGAGAATAACTGTGTGAAGTCGGTGATAGCGAGAACTGGCGCGGAATATTTATGCAGAGCTGTCATCATCTCCACCGGCACATATCTTAAATCAAGAATAATAATCGGCGAGTTCTCACAAGAAAGCGGACCTGACGGAGTTTTTCCGGCTACCGAGCTGTCTCAGAAGCTGCGCGATATCGGCGTCGAGCTGAGACGGTTCAAAACAGGAACTCCGCCTCGTATCAACAAGCGAAGCATTGATTTTGACGAACTTGAGGAACAGCTTGGTGATGAAAATATAACGCCGTTTTCGTTTGAAACAAACCCTGACGGACTGGTAAATCAGGTATCGTGTCACATAACTTATACAAATTCCGAAACACACAAGATTATCACAGACAATCTTGACCGCTCGCCGCTGTACGGAGGCGGCGGAATAACCGGTATAGGGCCGAGATACTGCCCGTCAATCGAAGATAAGGTAGTCAGATTTGCCGACAAGAACCGGCACCAGCTTTTTGTCGAGCCAATGGGACTTGATACCGAAGAAGTCTATCTCCAGGGCTTTTCGAGCAGTATGCCGGAGGATGTCCAAATCGAAATGCTCCATTCACTGCCCGGATTTCATAATGCGCAGGTTATGCGAAACGCATATGCGATAGAATACGACTGCGCCGATCCGCTGCAGCTGTATCCAACCCTTGAATTCAAGAAAATCGGTGGTTTGTACGGCGCCGGACAGTTCAACGGAACCTCGGGCTACGAAGAAGCAGCGGCGCAAGGGCTTATTGCCGGAATAAACGCCGCTCTTAAGCTCAAAGGCGAGCCGCCTCTCATCCTTAACCGTTCAGAGGCATATATAGGCGCACTTATTGACGACCTTGTCACAAAGGGTACAAATGAGCCGTACCGAATGATGACCTCAAGAAGCGAATACCGCTTGCTGCTGCGTCAGGATAATGCGGATTTGAGGCTTACTCCCTACGGCTATGAGATAGGGCTTATCTCATCCGAAAGATATTCACGATTCCTCACAAAACGGCGTATGATTGAGGAAGAAACCGAAAGATTAAACAAACTTGTCTTTCCGCCCTCAAAAGAGGTAAATGAATATCTGGAATCAGTCGGCAGTCAGCCCATCAGTACAGGCGTCAAGGCAGCAGAGCTTCTTAAGCGCCCGCAGGTGACATACGAATCGATGCGGGTAATCGATAAAAGCAGACCGGAAAATCTGCCGGCCGACGTATGTGAGCAGGTTGAAATAAGCATCAAGTATGCCGGATATATCGACCGTCAGGTAAAGCAGGCGGAGCAGTTTAAAAAACTTGAAGAGAAAAAGCTCCCGGCGGACATAGACTACGAGAAAATCGACGGTCTGCGCCTTGAGGCACGCCAGAAGCTCAGCAGTATCAGACCGGCTTCGCTTGGACAGGCATCGCGCATATCAGGTGTAAATCCGGCAGATATCGCCGTTCTTATGATTTATCTTAAAAAATAATTGTTCTGTATATAAAACTTTATAATTTGTTAAAAATAAATCCACAAATAGTCCGCGGATTTGTATTATAATATATCCGAGATATACATGTCTCGGATATTTTTTTGCAAAGGAGATTTGAATTATGAACATGAAAAAATTTTTATGCGTTACACTTTCTGCTGCTCTTGCAGTCGGAATATTTGCATCATGCGGCAAAAAGGCCTCAGAAGCAGGCAGTATAAAGGATAACAACACATCAACTGTTGCAGATCCGGACGCAACAGCATACATTCCTGCCGAAGTACCAAGCAAATTTAAAGCAAGCAGCGGCAATATCACAGAAAAATCCGACGGCGGTGTTGAAGTTGCACTTGACGCAAGAGAGGGCGAAGAACGCCATAACTTTGAAAGCGAGGATCTTGGTTTTGTCGATACCGAGACCGGCGCTCTTTTGAAGATAGGCATGAGCTCTGATGAAATCGAAAGCCTGATCGGTCAGCCGAGAACAATCGATGTTGACTACAGAATATATGACAGCATTGTAATTCAATACAGCGACGACATGAAGGCAATAAAACTGATTGTTGCGATGGGAAATATGGAAGAAAACGACAACCCGACAAGGTTTGTCAGCCCGAGAGGTATTAAGCTTTCTTCGTCCCTTGACGAATTCAAGAGCGTATACGGCGACGAATATTTTGAAGGAAGCGCAGACACTGACGAAAGCGGTTCAGGTGCAATGAACGGCGCAACAAGAGCAATCAGATACTACTCGCAAAACGGCAGCAGTTACACCTACTTAGGTCAGAGCTATACAAAGGACAATAAGCCCGAAAACGACTCAGACCTTATCATGCAGACGTTTCTTTTTGAAACCGGCACGAATAATGTATCGGTTATGACTGTCCAGACCGGTGAGTCAAAATAATACGGAGTTATATAATACAATAACTGACAAAATTTGTGATTTTATTCACAAATAGTTAATTTTTTCTTTACAGATTATTCACCCTAAAAAGCTAAATGGTGTTATAATATGTATTGTAACAGGAATTGTTACAAAGTTTAAACATAACTCCCTCCCTTTTAATTTAAAAAGACCGTTCCCCCAAACGGTCTTTTTGTTTTATTTATTAATTTTCTCTATCAGCTCAATCACCTGATTTAAGTCATCGCATATATAATCCGCCGCGGCAATCATATCATCGTCAACCGGTATAACGTCCGGAATAAGCACTGCGGTTGCACCCGATAAGTCTGCCGAAATAATACCGTTTCTTGAATCCTCAAGCACCATACACTCATCAGTAGCAAGCCCAAGCTTTTCGGCTGCATAAATATAAATATCCGGCGCAGGTTTTCCGTTTTCCACCATATCACCGCTTATGATTTCGTCAAAATACTCAAGCACTCCGCCTTTTTCGATATTGAAAATTGCACGGCTGTATGTTGTTGATGTGGCAACGGCACATTTTATATTACTCTCTTTCAGGTAATCGAGAATATCTATCAATCCCTTTTTATGCGGAACACCGTCTTTGTTAATCACGTCCTCCATCACTTTGAGCTTATCGCTCCGGAACTGATCATAATCAAAGCTTCTGCCGTACTTATCGTAAAACCTCTCTCTTATTGCACTCGAAACCAATCCCATACAGCCAATCATAAAATCACGCGTCATTGTGATACCGTATTTCTTTGCTGTTACCTCCCAGCCATAGATTGACATGGTTTCTGTATCAAACATTGTGCCGTCCATATCAAAGAGGACGCCCTTGATTTTTTTATTAACATTCTTCAATTCTGTCTCTCCTGTAAACGATCAAAAATTAATCTTCTTGTACCTGTACCTGACATTAAGCACCAGACCTATTGCGAGCATTGTGGTGACAAGCGACGAGCCGCCGTAGCTGAAAAACGGCAGCGTAATTCCGGTTACCGGGAACAGACCGATACACATGCCTATATTCTCAAACGCCTGAAAAGTCAGCATTGCCGCAACGCCCGTACATATATACAATCCCTCACTGTTACGCGCATTTATACCGATATACAAACAGCGGATTATAATTGCCGAAAGCAGAATAATTACGGCTATTCCGCCTATCATGCCAAGCTCCTCACAGACCACCGCGTATATAAAATCCGTATGGCGTTCAGGCAAAAGGTTATTGTATCTGCTCGAACCGTTATAGAGTCCCATGCCTGTCAGCTTTCCGCTGCCAACGGCGATTTTTGACTGGATAACATGATAACCGCTTCCGGAGGGGTCGTTTTCGGGATTAAACAGATTTATAATTCTGTCTTTCTGATACTGTTTTAATAAAAAGAACCACGCAATCGGACAAACGGCAACGACTGCCGCAAATCCGCCGGCAAAATATTTCCAGTTAAGTCTTGCCATAAACAGCATTGCCACAGTCATCATAATAAACACAACCGCCGTACCGAAATCGGGCTGAAGCAGCATCAGCACGCACAAAATAAACGGATGAAGCAGAACCTTCCACAATTCCTTCGGCTGATTAAGTCCGCTTCCGACTACACTGAGATGCTTTGAAAAAGTAATAACAAATCCAATCTTGACAAGCTCTGCCGGCTGAAAGCTGATGGGACCGAGATTGAACCAGCTCCTTGCACCGTTCTGAACCTTGCCCAGACCCGGAATGAGAACCAGAATCAGCAGCACAACACACGCCCCGAAAATGTACTTTGACAGGCGGGCAAGATAGTCATAATCAAGAATACTGATAATAACTATACCCACAATACCAACAACCAGCGCCGCAGACTGCACTATAACAAGCCGAAGGGAATTTTCCCCTCCGGCGCTTGAAATCATTACTATTCCAAAAACAGCGGTAACAATGGTAAGGAATATCAAGATAAAGTCAATATTCTTGACCATATCACGAAATCCCTTCGTCTTTTCCAACATCCAAAAAACTCCTTTAAACGCTCTTGTAGCTCAGGGCAACTCCGTCTCCGACCGGCAATACCGCAGTATCAAGCTGAGGATGACTGCAAAGCATATCAATATAATCACGCAGTCTTTTTACAATAGTGCGTTTCCGGTGAAGCACAAGCTCGTCGGTTGCCGTCATGCCCTTGTACAGGACATTATCCGATACAAGCAAACCTCCTCCGACAAGCATATTCATACACGGCTCGAAAAAATTCAAATACTGAGCTTTTGCAGCGTCAACAAAAATCATATCAAACTTCATGCCGTTTTTCGCAAATTCAGGCAGCACAACGTTCGCATCACCCTCGGTCAGATGAATCCTGTCCGACAAGCCTGCCCGTTCAAAAGTGCGCTTGGCGTATAATGCCGCGTCATGATTAATCTCAATCGTATGAATTTCAGTCGGCGGATTTGCCGCCGCCATTCTGAGGGCGGAATATCCTATTGCACTCCCTACCTCAAGAATATTTCTCCTGTCGCCGAGCTTTATCAGAACCTCTAACAGCTTTATGGTTTCAGGCTGAGAAATCGGAACATCGTGCTCCCTTGCAAACTCCTCAAGCTCAGCAATCAAACCGTCCTGCTCAGGCAGGACGTCATGTATATATCTGAGTATATACCCGTAGTTTATACTGTCGTCTATCAAATTAATCTTCCTTTTTAATTAATCACCCTCAGGCTATTCAGCCGACGATTCCGCTGCCGACGGCTTCGCAGGGCTGTCCGTAACTGTCTCGCCGCGGTCTAATTTTTCGATTTTCTCCTCATGCTCTTCAAAGGTTATCGAGAAGTAGTTTTTAGAGCCGCTCGGGTCAGCTACAAAATACATATAATCCGTATCCGCCGGCTTCAAAGCCGCTTTGATTGAGCTAAGTCCCGGTGAAGCAATAGGCCCTATGGGCAAGCCCTTATACATATATGTATTATACGGCGAGTCAATTTCTGTATCCTCTTCGCTCAGTACCGGTTTTCTCTCATGCAGAATGTATTGTACCGTTGCACACGATTCAAGCTTTTTGCCCTCATACAGACGGTTGTTAAACACTGACGCCACAGTCTTTTTTTCATCGTCGTTTGCCGCTTCGCGCTCGATAACCGACGCCATAGTAACAACATAATCTATAGGATCCGTGCTGCCGCTTGCATTATATACGGGAATTACATTCTCTTTAAACGCATTGAGCATCATGGCTATAATATCGTGTACAGAAGTTCCGGGATATATCTGATAAGTTGCCGGATACAGGTAACCCTCAAGACGGTTTTCTTCCCTGGGTATCGCATTAACAAAATCGTAATCGAAGGTTCCCTCTTCGACCTCTTTCATAAACTCGTCCTTATCTGCAAGTCCATTCTGCGCAAGGACATCTGCGATTTGAGAAAGCTCATACCCCTCAGGAATCACAACCTGAACCTGCTCTCCCACTCCGCCCTCGGCATAGCTGCCGAATGTCTCCAAAAGCTCATTATATGTCATTGATGAGTTGACAGAGTGCCTGCCCTGCTGGAACATATACCTGTTTCCGGCATACAGCTTAAACAATGCCGGGAATTTAATAATTCCCCTGTTGGCAAGCAGGCTTGCAACCTTTGAAGCACCAGCGCCTGCCGGCACATCGATAACATAGTTTTTCTCATCGCCGCCGATACCGTTAATCTCACGGTAAATAATATTTCCGGCGGCTCCGACTGCTGCAATAACGACAACCAACGCAAGGCAAAAAGCGACTATTCTCTTTATCCGCTTTTTCTTTTTCTTTTTTACTGTTTTTTTTGCCTCTCTGGCAGCTCTTGCAGCCTCGAGTTCCTCAATAGTTTTGTATTCCTTTCCCATACCTTTTCACTCTCCGTATCTTCACTGCCCATGTCGTCCATCAGCGTTCGCCGCTGCCGCGGACGAGCGGTGGGAGTTTATCAATCCGTTATTATTCTATCAATCTTTTTATCGAATTCGTCACTAAATATATGTTCAAGCATACACTCCTTAAAACACAGTCCGACAGTTCTGCCGTCAAAACCGTCGAGATATCTGTCATAATATCCCATACCGTAGCCTATTCTGTAGCCGTCTTTATCAAAACCGAGACCAGGCACAATAATCAAATCTATGTCACGCTTATCGGCCGTGCATATCTCTCCGCTTAAAACAAGCTCCCGCTTTGGTTCATATATTCCGTAATTCCCTGTCTCTAAACAGGACTTAACGGGAATATAACAGCCTTTCATTGTTCTGTTTTCGGTATTACAAAGCGGCACAACCAACCGTTTTTTATCGCGGAGTATGGTGTCAAAAATAGTATCGGTCTCAACCTCTGTACCGAAAGACATATAAATCATAATCGTATTTGCCGACCTGTATTCATCTGAGTCCAGCAACCGCCGGGAAATATCCGCGCTCTTTTTCTTTCTGAGGCCGCACGGGATGCTGCCTCTGAGTTTTTTCAAATAGCGGCGCTGATCTGACTTGTTATTTAATATCTGCATTAAATATTAACCTGCATTTTCTTGAGTACGCTCATTCCCTTTGACGGTACTGCCGGAGCAATATAATCAACTATTGCGGCGCCGAATTCGAGCGCAGCGCCTGCGCCTTTCGCAGTAATATAATTGCCGTCGCAAACCACACCGTCAGACTTTATATTTGATTCTGCAAGACTGTCCTCAAAGCCCGGGAAGCAGACCGCATCACGTCCGTCAAGATATCCGAGTTCGCCGAGAATCATAGGCGCAGCGCATATTGCCGCCATCAGTCTGTTGTTATCCCTGCAAAATCTAAGCGCGTCATTTACCATTTCGCTTTTTTGGAGGTTTAATGTACCCGGCATACCGCCCGGCAAAATCACTCCTTCAATATCATTATAATCAACCTCGGTACAGTCTGCCTTTATTTCAACTCCGTGTGTGCCGCATACCACATCTCCGGTCACACCGACTGTACTTACCTTTAGTCCTGCACGGCGTATAACATCGAGAGCGGAAATCGCTTCAACTTCTTCAAATCCATCTGCTAAAAATAAATATAACATTGAAATACACCCTTTCGTCGAAACTCCCTACGCTATTCGAAAAACCCGCAAGCGGCTTTTTCTTTCCGCTCCGGGGTTTCTCCTCTTCCCTCAAAGCTTTACGCTTTGAAGGATCCCCTTATCTCCCTACGCTATTCGCAAAAACCTGATTTAACTCCTGCCCTGCTTCTTTTTTTGCTTTTCGTTTTTGCGCACTGTCAGAATAAATCTGGGCAGCGCCGCAAATCTGCCGAGACGGCTCGGATTTTTGCAGAATCTGTAAAGCCACTCAAGATTGCACTTGATGAATATTTCAGGCGCACGCTTCGCCACTCCTGCAAAAACGTCCAAAGCTCCGCCTACTCCCATACAAAGAGTTATGTTCGTAAGCCTGTTCTTATTCTCGTAAATCCATTTTTCCTGCTTCGGCGCTCCAAGACATACCAGCAGCAGTTTAGCGCCCGAATCGTTTATTTCTTTAATGATTTCATCATTATCTTCATCTGAAAAATAGCCGTTATGAGTTCCGGCAATATTAAGACCTATATATTCTTCGCACAGCTTATCCCTTGCCGCCTCCGCAACGCCCGGTTTTGCACCGAAAAGGAACACACCCTCGCCGGTTTTTCTCAGGCTGTCCAAAAGACCGCAAACCAAATCAAAACCCGCAACACGCTCAGGCACAGGTGTGCCCACCATTTTTGCCGCATATACAACACCGATACCGTCAGGCGTACACATATCCGCCGAGTTGAGAATATCTTTGAACTCAGGATCCTCATATGCGGCCATAACTATTTCCGGATTCGGAGTGAAAATAGCCGAAACACCGGGTGTACGAACCATTTGCTCAGCCTTTCTGAGAGCATACTCCGCCGAAATTTTGTCTATCTTTACGCCTAATATATCAATCGTGTTGCGCATTTTATTACTCCTTTCACCAATCGCAGCCCAAAGAGTATGATCTGTCAGAACTCCAACTGCTAATTCATATCATACAATTACATACTTATGATTATTTTATCACATTTATATCCACAATGCAATACCGTAACACATTTGTTTTGTTGTTTTACATTTTTTGTTTCAAATTTGTAAGTTTTTTCAAACAATTAAGACTACCGCCGGAATAACCCACCTGACGATAGTCTTATTATGATTCTCATATTAAATTACTTGCCGAGATAAGTAAAGTGCATATAATCCTTTGTGCCGCTTACCCAGGCATTTCCGCCCCAAAGCCAACCATACTTAGCAAAGGTCTGAACGACAACGCCGGTCGGCGAGAACGAGAACACTGAGTTTTCAGGGTCATAGAACGAACCGATCTGCTGTCCGCTCTTGTATACACAATAGTTTTCGTTATAGTTTAAGTCTATAACCGTACCATAGTTATGCTCGGACATACTTCCGCCCGACAGCGCGCTTCTCCACGCATAGCCGCCTGCATCCTTAATCGGGGGCTTTTCGGGCGAGTTATAAATCTCACTGAAGATAGCCTGAACGTCCTCTGCAAGAACAGAATTAATCCTAAACTTGCGCCAGCCTGTTTGCAGCTCATTATTCTCGTTAAACTCCCACACAGGCACAATAACCTCAGTCATATGTGCATCGGCTTCTTCCATCGTACTGTATCTTACTCCGACATCGCCGAAAATTCTTATCTCCTTATCGGTAGCCTCTCCGGTTGCAAGTGTCTCGGAATATGTCTTAAGCACATATAATCCGTCCGCATCGGGCTGCTGAAGCGGTGTTCCGCTTGCCGCATATCCGCCCGTACCGTTCGGCGCGGGATTCGGTTCGGGCTCAACAACCGGCTCATTGCTTCCGCCAACAATTTCACCGCCCGGTGTTACAAGTTGTTTATCGGGCGCATTACGCAGTGCAATAACCGTTCCGTTGCTCTGCATAACCGTCTTTTCGAGTGTATATACCTGACGTCCGTTCGAGTCGGTTCCCGACTTCAAAGCAGACTGGATTGTGCCTTCAACATCTCTGCCGTACTTGATATAACAGCGATAAGCGATAATTGCCGCTTCTTCACGAGATACATATTCCTTCGGCTTAAAGTATCCGTCATATCCTGCCATCAGGTCATTGTCAAGCATAAACGCAACATAGTCTTTTGCCCAATCGTCTATATCCCATGCGTCCTGTATATTATCAAACACGCCGGTTGAAGGGAAGTACGGGCCGAGAACTCCTGCTGCTGACAGCATACTCGTAATAACCTTGCACATTTCCTGCCTGGTTATAAAGTTGCCCGGGAAAAAGTGACCCTCGCCGTCGCCGCTGATTATTCCGGCATAATATGCCATATTAGGGAATACGTTATCAGTATCTACGAACGGTGAATATGCGTTTGAGGTTATATCCTCCGCCGTAATCGTACTATATATATTGACTGCAACATTAATAAAGTCAATTCTTGTTATTGCATCGGTATACGGCTTGTTTCCGTATTCATTTGAAATCAGGCTGTACTGCATTGCGCCCTTTACAGTATCAACCGCCCACCAGTTTGGATCGTATGCAAAGACTCCTATGCTCGACAGAGTTAGAAACAACGTGAGCAAGGCTGCTATAATTCTCTTTTTCACAAAATTCACCTCTTTAAATTTAAACCGGATTTTGATATTCATTATAACACACATTTATACAATTCTCAACAATCACCGCAGAATCTTAATAGAAAATTAACAAACCTATTCCGCCGCAAATCATTACTGTACCGTGCATCGCATTACTTTTTGTATGTCTCGATTATGTATCTTGGTCTTGCTTTCGTCTCTTTGTATATCTTGCCGATATATTCACCGATTACGCCTATTGATATAAGCTGTACGCCGCCGAGGAACCAAATTGAACACATGAGCGATGCCCAGCCGTCGGAGGTATAACCGAAGAGCTTGCTTACAAGCGTATATATTGCGGCAATTATTGCGGCAATACAAACCAAAACACCTACTGACCAAAGTATCTTTATCGGCTTAACGCTGAACGACGTAATGCCGTCAAATGCAAATGACAGCATTTTCTTAAGCGGATACTTGCTCTCGCCCGCAAAACGCTCGGCGCGCTCATAGTATACGCTGTCGCTCTTATAGCCGATAAGCGGAACAAGGCCGCGCAGAAACAGGTTTACCTCTTTGAAACTGCTTAAATCGTTCAGGGCTCGTCTGCTCATTAATCTGTAATCGGCATGATTATATACAACATCAACACCCATTGCGGACATGAACTTATAAAAGCCCTGCGCCGTTGTTCTTTTAAAAAACGTATCGGTCTTTCTGTCGCTGCGGACACCATATACCACGTCACAGCCCTCGTCGAACTTCTTAACCATATCAGGTATAACGTTTATGTCATCCTGCAAATCAGCGTCAATCGAAACAGCGCAGTCACATTCGTCTTTAATCGTCATAAGTCCGCCGAGCAAAGCGTTCTGATGTCCTGCGTTATGCGCCAGCTTAACACCGCGGTATACTTCATCGCTGTCACAAAGACCGCTGATTATTTCCCATGTCCTGTCACGGCTGCCGTCATCAACAAAGACAATTCTGCTTTCGCTGCTGATAGTTCCGTCGCCTATCATCTTAGAGTACAGCTCAAAAAGGCGCTTAGATGTCTCTCCAAGCACTTCCTCCTCGTTATAACACGGGAGCACTACAAATAACTTTGTATCTTTCATAATATCTCTCCAATACATTTTCATTATATATTAAATTGTATAGCTGGAACCGTTGCCGCCCATGTATGTACAACAACTTATGTCAGGCTCCGGTTTAATTCTTCCGTTTTAACGATAAAAGGGCAGACTAATGCCTGCCCTCTGAATACAATTTAATAACGCTTTAAAAACTCATTGAGTCAGCTCATTAGGATTAAATTACTGACCGTTTGCAGCCTGTCCGTCAGCAGCATTTTCAGCTTGTACTTCGGCAGCGGCGTCAGCCGGCGCTTCTGCACCCTCCGGAGCTGCGGCTTCTGTGCCTTCTGCGGCTTCCGTACCCTCTGCACTTTCAGCAGCCTGCATACCTTCGGCAGTACCTGCGATATTGCCGTTCTCATCAACTAAATTGCCGTTTTCATCCAAAGTAAGAGCCTGACCTTCTCCGCTTTCGCTGCTCTCGGTTGCCGAATTCTCAGCTGCGTACTGGTTAATAGATACAGCTGTAAGAACAACGGATGAAACAATAAATAAAATTGCAACAACCGCAGTAAACTTCTTAAGCATTGCGTCGACAGTTCTACCCTTATTCTTTCCAAAGAAGGTTTCTGCGCCGCCTGCAATAGCACCGGACAGACCTTGCTGCTTTCCGTGCTGCATAAGTACAATAACAGTTAAAATAACCGCTATGACTACATGAATAATAATTAAAGCTGTTTGCATCTTCGAACTTCCTCCTCGTACGCCGCAAAGCGTATCGTGTTTTATTATATTTTGCTTAATCTCAAAGCATCAGTATTTTGAATTATACCACATATAAAATCAAAATGCAATACTTTTTTTCAAATTAATATTTTTTTATTATTATGTAACAAAAGTGTAAAGGACTGCTCCGAAAAATAACAGAACAGTCCGTGTTTTTACAAAATCCAAACAAAACTTATAGCTTAATTACTTAGCGTATTCTATAGCTCTCAGTTCACGGATAACGTTAACCTTTATCTGACCGGGATATTCCATGGTCTCTTCAATCTTCTTAACGATATCCTTAGCCATCAGAATTGTATCGTCATCGCTTACCTTATCCGCCTTTACCATAATGCGGACTTCACGTCCGGCCTGTATAGCAAAGGAACGCTCAACGCCTTCAAATGAATTTGAAATTTCTTCAAGCTGTTCAAGACGCTTGATGTAGTTTTCAAGATTCTCGCGTCTTGCTCCCGGCCTTGCGGCAGAAATACAATCCGCAGCCTGAATAAGGCATGCTTCAATCGAATTCGGCTCTATATCGCCGTGATGCGCAAGAATACAGTGAACAACCTTGTCGTTTTCTTTATACTTTCTCGCAATATCAGCGCCGATAGTAACGTGTGAGCCTTCAACCTCATGGTCAACTGCCTTACCTATATCATGGAGCAGACCCGCGCGCTTCGCCAATGCGACATCAGCGCCGAGTTCAGCCGCCATAAGTCCCGCCAAATGCGAAACCTCAACAGAATGCTGAAGAACATTCTGGCCATAGCTTGTTCTGTATTTAAGTCTGCCGATAAGCTTAACGAGCTCGTTATTAAGACCGTGAACATTGGTATCAAATACCGCTCTTTCACCCTCCTGCTTAATAACGGTCATAACCTCTTTCTGAGACTTCTCGACCATTTCTTCAATACGTCCCGGATGAATTCTGCCGTCAGTGATAAGCTTTTCAAGCGAACGCCTTGCAATCTCACGTTTTACAGGGTCAAAACCCGATAGGATAACAGCTTCCGGAGTATCGTCAATTATCAAATCGATACCGGTCATTGTCTCGATTGTTCTGATGTTTCTTCCCTCGCGGCCGATGATTCTGCCTTTCATTTCATCATTCGGCAGAGGAACAACCGACACAGTTGTTTCGGTAACATAATCCGCCGCAAACCTCTGTATTGCACCGGTTATAATCTTTTTCGCCTTTTCTTCCGCCTCTTCCTTGGCTTGCTCAGTTACACTCTTAATAAGCAAAGCCGATTCGTGTTTCACCTCGTCCTCGACTTCTTTGAGAAGCAATTCCTTTGCCTGAGAAGCAGTCATTGTTGCGATTTTTTCAAGCTGGGCAATCTGGAGCTTTTTAACACGCTCTGTCTCAGCCTGAAGTTCTTCCACCTCATTGAACTTCCTCTGTATCTGCTCCTCTTTTTTCTCAATCATCTGACTTTTCTTGTCTATTGTATCTTCTTTTTGCTGTACACGTCTTTCCTGACGCTGCAGGTCGTTTCTTCTCTCTTTGATTTCACGTTCTAATTCTGTTCTTGATTTATGTATCTCTTCTTTCGCTTCAAGCAATTTTTCCTTTTTTATGTTTTCCGCATCTTTTTCTGCGGCTTCGGTTGCGTCATGCAAAATACGTTCAGCCTCTTCTTCGGCACTTCCGATTTTAAGCTCCGCAAAGTTTTTTCTATATGAATAGCCGTATCTGAATGCGGCAAATGCGCCGAACAGACCCAAAATAACTACGGCTGCCAATATTAAAATCCATATCCAAGTCAAAGTCTTAAAGCACCTCCTTAATAACCTTTATATTTTAATTCAAACAAATTCATCAAAACGCCCTTTTACAATTTTGCTTGCGTAATATGCGCTTTTGAATTATCCAAAGTGCATCTGTATATTGACGTTTTGTAAAGCTTTTTATACCTTTTGAAAAGAAGATGATACACTGCAAAACAATTAAAAATCGTGTACGCATAGAATTCACACAGCTTATTATACACAAATTTCGTCAAAAAGTCAAGACAAAACCACGCGGTTTGAAGCTAATGTTTGTTACTTTTTCCTAACAATATTCTGTTTATTTCCTCACTTTTGCCGTTTACATTTTTCCGTTCTGTGAAAAATCCAATAAATCCGGCGGGAAAAAGGCATGAAAAAAGCCCCGTTTCGGGGCATTTCATGGCGGTAAAGTGCGTATCCGCCCGCATTGCAAAAATAGTTACCAAAGAGAAGATAATTAAATAATATCTTCCATATCCGCAATAACCTCAGGAGACTCTGTCTTCTCACTGAAAACAGAATCCGTTCCCTCCTCAGGAGTATAGATAACCAGCTCAACAGACTTTGTAAGCACGTCTGCGTAGCTGTACGATACCCTGCGCTCGGAGGTGAAAAACTCACTTTGATTATCCAGCTTAACCGTAAAGATACTGGGATAAGTATTCTCAATTACGCCCTCACGGGTAACAATTTGCTTTCTGCCTTTCTTCGCCGTCAATCTGACCTTATGGCCAACGTTGTCGGTAAGACTGGACTTGATTTTTGATAAATCATTCTGACCGTACAAATGTCCAACCCCTTTTCACAGCATTTTCTGTATTATAACACATTATTACAAATTTGTAAAGAGAAATTGCAAAATTCTAACACAAAAGTTACAAATTATTGACGGCAAACAAAGCTGATGCTATTTTACCGCCGGTTTAATACTTCTCTTTAATAAATATCACGGCACATCTTGATATAATCTCTGAAGTTGGTACCCATTATATAGTTGGTTATAAGAAAATCATCAACAGGCGTGGTGTTTAAAATTTTTGTAATCGTCTGGTCATAGGTTCTGGCGTCAATCACTATAATCTTGTTATACGAACAGGTAAGCCACGGTATGAGCGCGTTTGAATACGAGTCCTTCAGCATAACCAGCGTTCTTTTATTCGGGCTCTCGGAATCAATCTCGATATAAGGCTGATCACCGCCTAAGAACATAGTATATGATTTTTCCTTGCTCAAATCAAACATTTTGCCCTTATAATCAAACTCCTGACCCGGAATATAACTGAAAGTAACCGCTTTAAACTCTATATCATTGATGGCATTTTTATAGTACTCTATTGTGTCTTTATGCTCCTCAAGATATGGCGCCTGAGCCTGACTGAACAAATATCCCGTAAAGTCCTTAACCTCGCCTTTTTGGAATTCCTCGATTTTCTGTACCGGGAACCCCATATCCTCGCCCATTTTGCAATATGCATAATATGCGCCAAGCTGAGTCCAATGGTGGTCGGTTCTGAAATATACATATTCATTGTTAGTAAAATGCTCGTTCAGCGTATCATATACGTTTATATTTTTGACGCGCTTGTTAAAATGCCCGTAAAAATAATCTATACTGTCCTTTTGATTATCGCCGACGGTGTTATAGAACGGGATAAAATCCACCTGGGTCGGAATAATCATCGAATACAGATTTATTGACTCGGGAAGCTTCTGGGCATAAAAGTCAACCATATCAATATATTCCTGTCTGGCTGTTTCATCGACATGATAAATCTCCATCACTCTGTCGTCAGTAACCAGAAGCTGGCTTTTTGTGGTTGAGCCCGTACCCAAATCCCCGTTGGTATCGACAACCTTACCGAACTTATTGATTCCCTTATTGCTTTTATACTCAGAAGATATGCTCGTAAACACGCTTCTGTAGCCAACGTTATCAGAAAGATATGTTTCAAAATCTTTGGTAAATTCGCCGGATTTAAAGCTTTGCCAGCTAAACTGAGGCATAGAAGCAAGATTTCTGTTCTCCTGCTTTGCACTGTTTTCATCCTTAGGCAGAATAACAACCGTAACAAATCCCGCAATGAGAAAAGCTATAAAAAATATTACCGTAATAACTCTTCTTGCTGTTTTCATTTATTATATCCCCTTTTATCCGTATATCGGAACGTAATGAACTAATTCTTTAGAACCTGAAGTACAGGAACGGATTATACGATTCTCCCACCAGCAGCACAAAGCATGCCGCAAGCAGAACAACCACCAGCACCGGTGTCACAATAATATTTATCGCCTTGCACTTGTCGGCAAACCAGCGATAACCGTACCTTAGAATCGGCGTTGACGCAACTGCACAGGCGATAAACAGCCATAGGTTTGACATCAGCGTGGTAAATCCGGTATAGTCGTATAGCTTGCCCGTTCCTCCGAATGCGCAAATAAACCAATTCTTCAGGTCATTAAAGTCGGTATAGTAGAATAATGCCCAACCCAGTACGAATATAATAATACAGTATAAATGACCGAAAAACGCCGGAAGTCTGAGCAACGCACCCTTAAACGCCTTTTTCTCGATAATCAGCAATATACCGTAGAACAAGCCCCAAAGAACAAAGTTCCAGCTTGCGCCGTGCCAAAGACCGGTAAGCATCCAAACTACCATAATATTGAAAATCTGATGCTTCCTGTTTCCGCCGAGCGGAATATATACATAATCTCTGAAAAAGGTACTGAGCGATATATGCCATCTTCTCCAGAACTCGGTAACACTCTTTGAAATATACGGGTAGTTGAAGTTTTCAAGGAAGTTAAACCCGAACATTCTGCCCATACCTATCGCCATATCCGAATATCCCGAAAAATCGAAATAAATCTGGAAGGTATAAGCGATAATTCCGACCCAAGCCGACAAGACTGAGCTTGAAGCTCCAAAATTAGTATCAAGCAGTGACGTTGCAACGGCTCCTATACCGTTGGCAAGCACAACCTTTTTAAGCATACCCTGGACAAATCTCAAAACACCGTATTCAAAGCCCTTGAGGGTAACTCTTCTGTAGTCAATCTGCTTCTGAATATCAATATAACGAACAATAGGTCCTGCCACAAGCTGGGGAAACATCGAGACATAGCACAAAAAGTTCAGCGGATTCTTCTGCACCTCAATTTCGCCCCTGTACATATCTATTGTATAAGACAAAGTCTGAAATGTATAGAACGAGATACCGAGCGGCAAAGCAAAATTATAATACGGAATATTAAGACCAAGTGCCGAGTTTATGCTGCCTACTATCCAGCTTGAATATTTAAACGTGGCAAGTATTCCGAGGTTAAGCACAAGCGAAGCAATCAATGCCAGTTTTGCCTGCCACTTTCCGAAATGCTTATGAATAATAAGTCCGTTCACATAATCAATACCCGCACTGACAAGCAGCGCAATTACCCATACAGGCTCGCCCCAGGCGTAAAATACCAGCGACGCTATAACCATTACGGTATTTCTGTATGTCATATTGCCGTTCCAGAAATAAAGCAGCAATACTACCGGCAGAAATATACATAAAAACAGCAAACTTGAAAAAACCATTTTCGCCCTGTTCCCCCTCAGAAATCGAATTGACGAGCATCAATAATATTTAATCTTGACAATATTTCTATATAACCGTGCAAAAATACACATTCCATTTTTCATCATAACACAGTTTATCATTATAACATCTTTTTGAGCAAATGTCAATCATTCAATATCACGGCAATGCAAAAACACCGTCTCCGACATTATTTTACACAAATTTTACTTTACAATAGCCGCAGAACCGCTGTATAATAAAGCATATAACATTACATATCCTGACAAACTATGATTATTATTGAAAGGTGATTTCCATGAGCGAAAAATCTTCAAAACCCCAATATAAGTTTATGCAGAACCGCGAGTTGTCATGGCTCCGCTTTGACCAGCGCGTTTTGCAGGAGGCAACCAGCCCGGAAGTGCCTCTGTACGAAAAGCTGAAGTTTATTGCTATTTTTGTCAGCAACCTTGACGAATTCTTTATGGTAAGAGTCGGCAGCTTGTTTGACCTCTCTATAGCGGACAAAAAAGCGATTGACAACAAGACGGGCATGACGCCGAGCGAGCAGCTGGCAAAAATCTACGAAGCGGTCAGACCGCTTTATAAGATGAAGGATGAAACCTACAAAAACGTCACCAAAAAGCTGAAGTCGTACAATATTTCTCATCTTGCGCCGAAAGATTTGACTGCGGAAGAAGTTAAATTTGTTAAGGACTATTTTTTAAACTACATTCATCCGATTCTGTCGCCCCAAATTGTTGACGAGCATCATCCTTTTCCGTTTATCGCTTCCAAACAGCTGTGCGTTGTCGGCAAAATCCAGAGGAAGAAATCCGAGTGTATAGGCGTTGTAACTGTTCCTTCAAGTCTGCCGCCCGTGCTTTTCATGCCCGGCAGAAAGATACGGTATATCCATATGGAGGATATTATCTATATGTATCTTGAGGAAATATTTGAAGGTTATGCCATAAGTGACAAAAACATATTCTGTGCAACAAGAAATGCGGACATAAACCCAAACGATGAGGCCTACGAGATTAACGAGGACTTCAGAAGCAAAATGAAGAAGCTCTTGAAAAAGCGCAGACGTCTTGCCGCCGTTCGTCTCGAAGCGGCGCATGAGCTTGAAGAGTACACAAAAAATCTGCTGTGCAACAAGCTCAGCATAACCGACAAGCAGATTTTTGTTACGAAGTCACCTATCAGTCTCGGCTATGTCTTCGGACTTCAGTCCAAATTTAACGAGGAACAAACCGCTCAGCTGTGCTACCCGGAATTTGAACCCCAGCACACTCACAGCGAAATCATGACAGGCACAAACTGCGATGATGTGATCTTATCCTATCCATACGAGAGCATGGATCCGTTTGTTGACCTTATCAAACGTTCGGCAAGCGACCCGGACGTGATTTCAATCAAAATTACCATTTACCGTCTTGCCAAAAATGCAAAGCTTATTGAACATCTGTGTACGGCGGCGGAAAACGGCAAGGAAGTTCTTGCGCTGTTCGAACTCAGAGCGCGCTTTGACGAGCAAAACAACATCGACTGGTCAGAACGTCTTGAACAGGCAGGATGCCGGATTGTGTACGGGCTTGACGATTACAAGGTTCACTCAAAGGTGTGCCTTATCACCAAAAATATCAACGGCAAGACGCATTACACAACACAAATCGGAACGGGCAACTATAACGAAAAGACGGCAAAACAATATACCGACTTCTCGTTCATTACACAGGACCACGAAATCGGCGAGGACGCCGCGGCGTTCTTCAGCAACATTTCTATCTCCAATCTTGACGGCGAGTATAAGCATCTTTGGGTTGCTCCGAACGCCATGAAGAGCCGTATAATCGAATACATCGATGGAGAAATCGAAAAAGGCAAAAACGGCAGAATATTTATGAAGGTAAACTCGGTAACCGACAAAAAAATTATTCTGAAGCTTCAGCAGGCAAGCGCTGCCGGAGTGGAGGTCACTATGCTTGTCAGAGGAATTTGCTGCCTGCTTCCGGGCATACCGGGGCTTACCGAAAACATTAAGGTTTACAGTATTGTCGGAAGATTTCTTGAACATTCAAGAATATACAGCTTCGGCAAGGGCGCTGACCAAAAACTGTTTATTGCCTCCGCTGATATTATGACGAGAAACATGGATAAACGCGTAGAAGTAGGCTGTCCGATTTATTCGCCGAGAATAAAAGATATTATCAATCATTATGTGGATATATGTCTCAGCGATACAGTCAAAGCAAGGGTACTCAAAAGCGACGGCACTTATGAAATGAAACCCAACACCTTAAGCCGTGTTAACGCACAGGAGGTCTTGATGCAGGAGGCGGAAGCCGCTGCAAAAGTGCATGACTTAACCTTAAGCAGAGCCCTCACCGAGACTAATACATCGCCGGACAATACCGCAAAAAACAAACCGGGATTTTTAAGACGCAAATATATCGAGCTCATAACAAGACTGTATAACAAACTTCAGAAATAGTTGCAGCAAATTCATATTTGTGGTATAATATATTATAGTTGTTTGTATTTACTTACAGAAATTAATAAAGCAAAGTGTATTGCGGCAAAGGAGTGATGAAATATGGAAGATAATCAGATGACAACTCAGGAGCTTCGGGAATCAATCGAGCAGCTTGTCAGTGAAAAACGATTCGGCAAAATACGAGAGGTTCTCACATCAAATGCGCCGGCAGATATCGCATTATTCCTTGGCGAAGTTGATCCGCAAACGCTTCCGATTTTATTCAGAATCCTTCCGAAGGAGCTTGCCGCCGAAACCTTTGTTGAAATGGACAGCGATGAACAGGAGCTGTTAATCAACGCGTTCAGTGAACGTGAGCTTAAAGACGTCGTAGATGAATTATTCGTAGACGATGCTGTTGATATTATCGAAGAAATGCCGGCGAATGTGGTAAAAAGAATACTCAAGCATACAGACCCGGAAACACGCAACAGCATAAACGAGATTTTAAGATACCCCAAAGACAGCGCCGGCAGTATAATGACAACCGAGTATGTTACGCTGAGGCCTGACATGACCGTTTCGGAATCCTTCGATAAAATTCGCCGTACCGGTGTTGACAAAGAGACTATATATATATGTTATGTCATAAACGAGAACCGAAAGCTGCTGGGACTTGTTTCCGTCAGAGACCTGCTTCTGTCTCCGTATAACACGCCGATTAACACAATAATGGAGCAGAATATAATAAGCGTCGAAACGCTTGACGACAGGGAAAACGTTGCTAAGATGTTTGACAAGTACGATTTTATTTCGCTTCCTGTTGTGGACAAGGAATACCGTCTTGTCGGTATTGTAACCTTTGACGACGCTATCGACGTTATTCAGGAGGAAACCACTGAGGATATCCAGAAGATGGGCGCCATACTCCCCTCTGACGACAGTTACTTTAAAACACCGGTGTGGAAGCATGCGAAAAACAGAATTATGTGGCTTCTTTTCCTCATGCTTTCCGCCACAATTACAGGTACAATAATCCAAAGATATGAAGACGCATTTACCGCAATACCTATTCTTGTATCGTTTATTCCCATGATTACGGGTACGGGCGGAAACTGCGGTTCTCAAAGCTCAACAATGATAATAAGATGCCTGGCTGTGGGCGAAATAGAGCCGCGGAATATGTTCAAAGTAATGATTAAAGAGTTTTGTATCGCCCTGATTGTGGGCGTAATTCTTGCCGTTGTAAACGGAATACGTATATTTATTATGTATCCGGTTCAGAATCCTCTGTTTCTGTCGATTGTCGCCGGACTCAGTCTGATCGGCACAGCTGTTATAGCAAAAATGCTCGGCGGAGTTCTGCCAATTCTTGCAAAGATGTGTAAGCTTGACCCGGCGCTTATGGCGTCGCCGCTTATAACAACAATCGTTGATACTTGCTCTGTTATGATTTTCTTTAATGTAGCGCTTTGGGTAATGACGTGGGGAATATAATATAGGGGAGCTTTGCTCCTCTATATTATTCTATATATAAACTGACTTGATAAATTATAGTTTGACGCGCGAAGCCCTCTCCGTCAGCTCCGCTGACACCTCTCCCGGAGGGAGAGGCTTTTGGGGAGGCTCCCACTCCGGGGGAGCTGTCGCCGCAGGCGACTGAGGGGGCTAATAAACTATAATTTTATAAAACAATGGCTGCTGCGATTAATAACGCAGCAGCCATGAGTTTCGCATAATTATTTAACGATATTATTAATATCAACCTTAACCTTCTCAAGAAGCTCGTCGGCTTCTTCCGGAGTATTGCCCTTCATCAGGCAATAGAGCTTGATTTTCGGCTCTGTTCCCGACGGACGGATAATAAAGTTATTCTGATCCTCAAGTTCAAGATAAATAACGTTCGACTTCGGCAATAAGATTTCGGATTTCTCACCGGTAATCTTATCAACTCTCTCGCTTGTCTGGTAGTCACGTACAGCAATAACCTTCTTGCCTGCGATTTCAGCCGGCGGATTTGCTCTGAGACCGTCCATGATTGTCTTGATCTTTTCAAGACCTTCTATGCCTTCAAGTGTAACAGACTCAACCTGCTCTTTGTAGTAGCCGTACTTCTTATAGATATTATCCATCTGCTCAAAGATAGATGTGCCGTTTTCCTGATAGTACAGCGCCATCTCAGCAATAAGCATTGTTGCAACAACTGCATCCTTATCGCGTGCATATGTTCCCTTAAGGTAGCCGTAGCTCTCTTCAAAGCCGAACAGATATGTACCAACTCCGGTTTGTTCAGACTCTTTAATCTTTTCACCGATGAACTTAAATCCTGTCAGGACTTCCTTCATCTCAATACCGTAAGCGTCGGCAATCGCCTGAATAATATTTGTGGTAACGATTGTCTTAACAACGTATCCATCCTTCGGAACAGCGTTCTTTTCCTTGAGGCTTGCCAAAATGTATTCAGTGAGAAGCGCACCTACCTGATTGCCGGTAAATGTAACGTATTCACCCTTGTCATTCTTAACAAGTATACCTACACGGTCGCTGTCAGGATCTGTGCCGACAATCAGATCTGCGCCGCATTCCTTTGCATAGCCGATTGCCAAAGTAAATCCCTCTTTGTTCTCCGGGTTCGGAGACGCAACTGTCGGGAAGTCTCCATCGGGCAATTCCTGCTCCTTAACAACAACAACGTTATCAAAGCCGATACGCTTCAAAATTTTTCTGACCGGCTTGTTACCTGCGCCGTGGAACGGTGTATAAACAAACTTAAGCGTATTGCCCTTCTCCTTTGCAAGCTCCGGATTTACGCACTGCTTCTGAACTTCGTCAAGGTATGCTTCCTCAACCTCATCGCCGATCATAACGATAAGACCCTTTTCAATAGCCTCGTCAAAGTCCATCTTCTTAACGCCTGTGAATATATCGGTCTTTTCGATTTCTTCAAGAACGATTGAGGCAAGCTCCGGATTGAGCTGGGCACCGTCAGCGCCGTATGCCTTATATCCGTTGTACTTAGCCGGGTTATGGCTTGCGGTAACCGCAATACCTGCCGTAGTCTTTAAATATCCGATTGAGAACGAAAGCTCCGGAACCGGCTTGAGCTCGTTAAACAAATATGTCTTAATTCCGTTTGCAGCAAGAATTTGAGCTGCCAGCTTTGAGAATACATCTGACTTGTGACGGCTGTCATAAGCAATAACAACGCTCAAATCCGCATCCGCACCGTTGGTTTTAATAAGCTGATTTGCAAGACCCTGAGTTGCCTGACCGACAACATACTCGTTCATTCTGTTTGTTCCTGCGCCAAGAACACCTCTGAGACCTGCCGTACCAAACTCAAGCGGACGATAGAAACGGTCTTTTATCTCTTCTTCGTTGTCTTTTATTGCCTCAAGTTCTTTTACGGTTTCCGGATCGGCTTCCTTCAACCATCTTGCATATTCATCTAAATAATTCATTTCAAAGCCCTCCAACTTGTAAAGTTTTACTATATAAACAATTATACTACTATCTATAAAATTTTTCAACTGCTGTAATTGTAAAAATTATAACAATTTTTTTGTACAAGTTTACAGCCAAAAACAAGCATAAAATCCGCGGGCTTATCCAAACGCTAACGGCTCGCTCGAAATTTCTGTTATATCGCCGTTACTATAAACATCTACTGTCTTTCTTACGTTCTCGGACGGTATTTCAATCTGCAAACGGTAATACTCACGTCCACTGCCGTCAGTCTGACTCTGTATACCGCTCGTATCGCCTTCAAACGAAACGCCGTACACCTTTTCTATAATATCCAGAGCGTCCTGCGGGGTAAATGAACCCTGTTTTTTGGCGCCGCCACTATCAAGCAGCGAAACAATTCTATCGTATTGAGCCTTTTGCTCATCGCTCAGGCTTTCACGGTCTATATAGCCTATCATTTCACGTGCATCATCAAGCATACCTGATGCGGCAAATGAAGCTGCATCGTCAAGCTCTGCCTGAACCGCTGAGGTTGGCAGCTTTGAATTCGATGAACCGCCCGCCGCTCCGTTTTGACTTGTGTTTCCGTTTGCCGCAGCCGAATCCTGACCGGGCTTTTCTGTCTCTGATGAGCCCGACTTTTTGCCGCCCGGATTGAATGACGACGTTTTTGTATCGCCTTTTGGCTCATCACCCGATTTTTGTGTTTCTGCCGCAGATGTACTTTCGGATTTCTTCTGCTTATCATCGGCCTTTCCGCAGGCAAACAATAAGCTGCACGACAGAACAACCGCTCCTATTGCCATTAGTTTTTTATTCATATCATCACCTCACAGATTTGCAAATTATTCTGTTGCTTCACCGTTTTCATCAGCATCACCCGGCTGAGCTTCGTCTGAATTAACTTTGTCCGTATCCTTCTCAACTCTTGCCACGGTAACAACATTTACGCCGTCAGCCAGACGCATAAGGCGAACGCCCTTGGTAACACGGCTGTAGGTACTTATATCCTCGGAATCTATACGTATTATTACGCCCTCTGATGTTATAAGAATAATATCATCGTCCGGCGACACAACTTTAATTCCGCTGATTTTTCCGGTTGTCTCGCTTATCTTGTATGTTGCGCAGCCCTTACCGCCTCTGGACTGAACTTTATACTCGCTGAGTTCCGTTTTTTTGCCGTATCCCTTTTCGGACACTACGAGCATCTTTCCGCCCTCACGGTATATACTCATGCCGACAACATAATCATCCCCCTCAAGCTTGATTGCGCGCACACCTCTCGACACACGGCCAAGCTCACGAACATCCCGTTCATTGAACCTGATCATCTTTCCTTCATGAGTTCCGACGAATAAGTCAGTGTCGCCGTTTGTGAGGATTACTCTCAAAAGCTCATCGCCGTCATCAAGCTTGATTGCAATCTTTCCGCCTTTGGGTGCGTTTTGGAACTCCATAATATCAGTCTTTTTAATGATACCGTTTCTGGTACACATCGTTAAGTACTTGCCCTCGGTATATTCACGTATCGGTATCATTGCCGAAATACTCTCGCCCGGAGCAAGCTCAAGCAGATTAACCACAGCAGTACCCTTTGCCTGACGTCCTGCCTCAGGAATACGATATGCCTTGATCCGGAACATTCTGCCCCGGTTTGTAAAGAACATTACATAGTCATGTGTGGACGCGACAAACATCGTTGACACAAAGTCTTCTTCTTTAGTCTGCATTCCGACAATACCCTTGCCGCCCCTGTGCTGGCTCTTGTACGTATCGACCGGCAGACGCTTGATATATCCGTAATGCGTCATGGTGATAACGCTTTCTTCATCCTCGATAAGGTCCTCGATGTCTATATCATCTACAACCGGCTCTATAGAGGTGCGTCTTTCATCACCAAACTTTTCTTTTATTGCGGTTATTTCTTCTTTTATAATATCAAGAACCATTTTTTCGCTGCCCAAAACCTCTGTCAAATGCTCTATTAAAGCAGTAACCTCAATAAGCTCGTTCTCAATCTTTTCTCTTTCCATTCCGGCAAGACGGGCAAGACGCATATCAAGAATTGCCTGAGCCTGAACATCGGTAAAGCCGAACCGCTCAATCAAACGTGCTTTTGCGTCATTATAGCTGTTTTTGATTATTTCAATGACTTCGTCAATATTATCAAGGGCAATCTTTAAGCCCTGCAAAATATGAGCTCTTGCCTCGGCCTTCTTCTTATCGTACTTGGTACGGCGGATTATGACCTCTTTCTGGAACTTCACATATTCTTCGAGGATTTCTTTAAGCGACAGTATTTTCGGCGAAATTCTGTCAACCAACGCCAGCATTATAACGCCGAACGTATCCTCAAGCTGTGTATATTTGTAAAGCTGATTAAGCACTATCTGCGCGTTTGTGTCACGCTTAAGCTCAATAACTATCCTCAGTCCGTCTCTGTCGGATTCGTCGCGCAAATCCGAAATGCCCTCAACGCGTTTTTCATGAACTAAGTCGGCAATCTTTTCAATAAGTCTCGCCTTGTTCACCATGTACGGGATTTCTGTCACAACTATACGCTCTCTGTTTTCCTTCCACTGCTGAATTTCGGCCTTTGCGCGGATTTTCAGCTTTCCGCGTCCGGTCGTGTAAGCGGCGCGTATTCCGCTCGTACCCATAATCTGAGCGCCGGTCGGGAAATCGGGACCCGGAATATACTCCATAAGCTCATCTATAGTTATGTCAGGATTGTCAATAAGCGCAACAATACCGTCAATAACCTCGCCTAAATTATGAGGAGGAATTTTTGTCGCCATACCTACGGCGATACCGTCCGAGCCGTTAACCAACAGGTGCGGGAAACGCGACGGAAGCACAACAGGCTCCTTGCGGCTCTCATCAAAGTTCGGCACAAAGTCAACGGTATCCTTATCAATATCCGTCAGCATATTAAGCGACAGCTTTGCCATTCTGGATTCCGTGTATCTATACGCAGCGGCAGGGTCGCCGTCAACCGAACCGAAGTTACCGTGACCGTCAACAGTCGGATAACGCATCGAAAAATCCTGCGCCATACGCACCATTGCATCGTATACCGAAGCATCACCGTGCGGATGATATCTACCGAGCACATTACCTACGGTCGTCGCACACTTTCTGTACGGCTTGTCCGGCGTAATGCCGTCCTCATACATTGCATATAATATTCTTCTGTGAACCGGTTTTAATCCGTCTCTTACATCAGGCAGAGCACGACTCACGATAACAGACATCGAGTAGTCAATATATGACTTTTTCATCTCATTATCAAGGTCTACGGGGATGATGTTCAGCTTGGACGGGTCAAACAGTGGTTCGTTTGTCTTGTCTTTTGACGCCATTTTTAAACTCCCTTTCAAAAAATATTAAAATCGCTGTATAAGCTAAAAAACACAGTTATTTTAAGCATAACAAATTTATCGCTTTTATATAATTCGACAAGCCGAAGCATAAATCCTTTTAAAATTTAAAATTTGCGCCTTAAAATTATCGATGTTCATAATTATATAAAATTGTTTTTAAATCTATTTTATTTAGTATATTATCTATAAATGCGGAGTCTTCATATCAAATTATAGTTTAACTTAATAAAGCCAGACCCAGTTCCGCCCGCCTAGCCCGGGCGGGTAACATCTTCCCCTCCGGGGAAGCCGTTATTAGGGGCGCTGCCCCTAAAACCCCGTATTCAGGGGTATTAGGGGATGAAATCCCCTAAATCGCGTCTCCTGTAAGGAGACACGATAGAGCGCTCGGGGCGGAGGCGGCGAGCGCAATTGGGTGGGCGAATAATACTTACAAACTATAATTTACAACACAAATAATAAAAAGCTGCTGCAAGAATTATTGCAACATCCCTGTCAAATCTTGTAATTTTTAAAAAAGCTCATCGGTTCGTTTATCTGCGGAATCCCGTTTTTATTAATCCGTCCCAGCTTTTCTCTGCACTCTCTGCAAAAACGGCTCTTTGCGCCGTCAAACAAATATACAACGTTATCATCCTTCAGCTCCTTATGGCAAATACTGCATCTTTCCATGTTTTGGCTCCTCGTTTTGGCTCCTCGTTTTTGCTCCTCGTCTTTGCTCCTCATTTTGTATAAAATAAGTATATCTCTCACGCTTCTTGTCAAATATTAAAATACCATAGTATTTTATATGTGTCAAGTGCTGATTATATTATAGTATTGCAAAATTTGACTATTTAGGAGGAATAGAATAACAAATGCTGAATCAAAGAATTAAAGAACTCAGGAACGGCTTGAACATAAGTCAGGTTGACCTCGGCAAAAAATTAGGCGTGACCAAGCAATGTATTTCCAACTGGGAAAACGACAATATACAGCCGTCCATTGATATGCTGATTAAGATTTCAAAATTTTTCGGTGTATCAACTGATTATATTCTCGGAATAGACAGCAAGAAAACACTTGATGTATCAATGCTGAGCGATGATCAAGCCTCTCACATCCGACTGATTATTTCAGACATTATCAAAAATTGATTAATATATTAATTTATTACACATTGATTTCGTGAAATTTAATATGCAAATTTTTATAAAACCGCAAATTTTCAGTATAAATTGCCGATAAATTATGCTGAAAGCTTGAGCATTTCATGATATACTTGAAATAATAATCTTTATCACTCAGCACAAGGAGGATTAGAAAATGAGACTAAAATCAAAATTATTAAGCATGACTCTGGCGCTTGTAATGGTTATCTGCACACTGCCGGCTCTTGCTGCAGGCAACGCAGATACGAGTGAGCCGATAATTTCTACGGCAACAAACGAACCGCGGCAGATGGAATATTTAAACCGCGGCGGCTTTGCGGCAACAAACCCATCGGGCGGTATGTATTTAAGCTGGCGTCTGCTCGGAACCGAGCCGATGGACACAACCTTTAATATTTACAAAAACGGAGGACGGCTTGTAACTGAATTAGATAACACAAACTACACCGATGCAACAGGAACCGCCGGTGACGAGTACACAGTTGCCCCGGTAATAAACGGCATTGAAGGTGCACAGAGCGAGCCTATGATGCAGCTTACGGGATATATGGATTCGTCGTGGAAAACGTCGCCGTATGCCTACTTTGATATACCGCTTCAAATTCCGCCGGCCGGCAGCAGCTATACATACAGTCCGAACGATGCGTCAGTAGGCGATGTAGACGGTGACGGCGAATATGAGATTATTTTGAAATGGAATCCAAGCAATTCAAAAGATAACGCCAGCAGCGGTGTAACCGGAAATGTTTATATTGACTGCTATGAATATGACGGTACGTTTCTCTGGAGAATTGATTTGGGCAGGAATATCCGCGCCGGCGCGCATTATACACAATTCCAGGTGTATGACTATGACGGAGACGGCAAGGCTGAGGTCGCAATGAAAACCGCTCCCGGTTCAATCGACGGCAAAGGCAAGTATGTATCCGATGCCGGAAATACCGATGCTATAAAAGCTACCGACAACTCTACATCGTATGTAAACTCAAGCGGACATATTGCGGGCGGACCGGAATTTCTCACTATATTCAACGGTGAAACAGGCGAAGCTATGCAGACAATAGAATATGACCCACTGCAAAGTACAGGAAGTTGGGGCGATAGCAAATATAACAGGTCTGAAAGATATCTTGCCGGAACAGCATACCTTGACGGAGTACACCCCAGTATGATATTCTGCCGCGGTTACTACGCAAGATCTGTTGCGGTTGCGTATGACTGGGACGGAGTAAACCTTACAAAGCGCTGGAAGCTGGACAGCTTAGACAGCGGCAACAGCGGCTTTGCGGCACAGGGTAATCACCAGTTATCCGTTGCTGATCTGGACAACGACGGCAAAGACGAGATAATATACGGCGCCGCAGCAATAGATGATGACGGCAGCCTGATGTGGTCGGTATATTATAAAGACGTTAAACTCGGTCACGGTGACGCGCTTCATGTTTCCGACTTTGATAACGATGGTGCGCAGGAAGTCTTTAAGGTTAACGAGGATCATCCAAACTGGGGCAGATGCTTAATAAACGCCGACGGAACACTGGAATGGATGCAGGTAGCGACCGGTGATGACGGCAGAGGCGTTATGGCTAATTTCAGTGCTAAATACGGAGTTCTGGCATGGGACTCAGGAACCAATGTCCGTACACTCGGCGGCACAGTTGTAAACAACAATGTTCTGTTTGATAACGGTCAGTCATACCCAAATTTCCCCATATACTGGGACGGCGATTTCTATCGCGAACACTATGACAAGTGCAGAATACAGAAGTGGTATGATTATGAAGAAGCAGATACTGACGGCAATTTAGGCTCGTTCGGCAGAATTTTGGGCTTCTCAGGTGTAACTTATAATAATGACTCAAAGCAAAATTCCTGTTTGCAGGCTGATTTGTTCGGTGACTGGCGCGAAGAGCTTATATTCAGAACTAGCGATGACAGTGCGCTGCGCGTATACACATCGCTTATCCCAACCGAGCATAAGCTTACCACGTTCATGCACGACAGCCAGTATCGCTGCGCTATAGCATGGCAGAACACAGGATACAACTCACCGCCTCACACGAGCTATTATATCGGTGAAGATAAAACCGCTTACGAACAGCCGAATATAGAGACGGTTACCTTAAAGCCCGAAATAAGACTGACAGTTACCGCAGACGGCAATCCGGTTTCCGGTATTTATGTCAAGCTCGGCGACACTGAAAAGCCCACCGACAGCGATGGTGTAGTTTCGTTCAGAGTTAATCCCGGTACATATGCGTATACGGTAGATCAGGCCGGCTATAAGATAGCGAGCGGAACAGTTGTACATGCCGATGGCGTGGATCCAACTGAACAAACTATAATCTTAGAAACACTTCCGGACAGCACAATAACTGTAGTCTCAGACGGCTCCCCGGTCAGCGGAGCAACGGTTGTAATCGAAGGTCAGACAGCAGTGACTGACGAAAACGGTAATGTAACCGTAAAACTGCGTTCCGGACAAAACAGCTACACAGTTTCCTGCCACAAGTATATAACAAAGACCGGAACGCTCTCAGTTCCCGAAGCCGGAACAGTCGAAAGCATTGAGATAGAGCCTGTTCAGTACGAATACGACAGCACCAAGGATGCTGATGGTTCAAAATTCACCTATTCCGGCGGAGACGGCGCAGCACTTTCGTTCTCCGGCGGTACGTGGACGTTTAGTCAAAACAGCACTGACGGCGGAAGATCCTTCGGTGCGACCTTTGACACCTCTGCGGACGGCAATATGGAGTTTGAAATGACCTACGGCACAGGCGGTCAGAAGGGCTCAAACGGTGATTGGAGCTGGACCGGCCGTGCTTATACGCACGAGATAAAGCTGCTCGACATAAACGGCAATATTCTGATAGGCTTAAGCCAGGAATACTTAGAGTCCGGCGCACAGCAGGTTCAGTATTACACAGGCTCAAAATCTAAGACAAACGTATCCACCGGAAATATGATAGGCGCGCCGAATATTACGGCTCGCAGTGCCTCAACATGGGCAATTAAGTTCAGCGTTGACTTTAAAGCCAAAACCGTTGACTTGACATTAACTGATGAAGCGGGCGCAAACGGATATGTTATAACCGATATTCCGATAAACGTAACCAACTTTTCAAAAGTTACTATCGGCTCGACCGCGTCCGGAAATGTAACCTGGGCTCCGACACTCAAAGACGTTTTATACTATTCGGACTGCATCAACAACTCTATCGGCACGGCAACACCGGCTCCTACACCGATAAAGAAGTACGATGTTACTGTTTCAAAGAGCGGTGAAGGCGAGGTAGGATTGGTGGACAACGTTGTAGAATGGAATTTCGGCGCTGAACCGTTTGTTAATTCTGACGGAACTGTTAATACGGCTTTGTTCCCCGCAGGTACAACAGAGGGCAGATACTGCTTAATAAACACATCAATTAAAAACGTGAACGGTCTTACATACGTAACAGATATAACAAGCGCCTCCGATAAGATTGCAAATAATGCAAACCAATCAAGCCCAAAGACCTTTATTGACGGCTACAACGGATATAGAATGATAAAGACGCAGACGGCGGGCAGCACCTCGAATTACTACTTTACATTCACCCCTGATTCAGACGGTATTGTAAACGTATACGCAAGAAGCGGAAGCGGAAGCGCATCGGCTAAATTATATATCGTACAAGGCAGTTCAACCAAGGGTACTATGACTCTGCCTGACACAAGTTCAGAGGCAGCAAACGGTTCTCTGCCTGTTCTTTCGGCAAATGTTTCAGCAAATGAAGCTGTTAAGATCTACAGTGATTCAAATACAGCGTTCTATGCTATTACGTTTAACCCTGAGAACACAACAGCGCTGACGACAACCGAACAAATAGTTGATACGCTGTCGTTCAAGGAGGGAGATACAGTCACAGTGAAGGCTGTCGCAGCTAATCAGACAGATGATGTGACCGTAACAACAGATACAAATGCACAGGTAACCGCAGTTGACGGCAAGGCAGGATATTACACATTTAAAATGCCTGCCGAGAATACAGTGGTAAAAGCTGAATTTAAAGCAAATGATAATAATCCGTACACAATCAACAGCGTACTGCCATCTGTGGACGGCGTTAACGTGAACCTGACCAATAATTCAGACACCGGCGCCGAACCCGCAAAAGTAATTGTTGCAGCATATGACAGCGCTTCAGGTATGCTAAAGAATATCGGAATTGAGGACGCAAGTATCCCGACCGGTGAAAGCGGAGATGTATATGTACCGATTACATATTCAGATTCTGATTTGGTAATAGCTTATGTATGGAATTCAATGAGTGACATTGTTCCTCTGGCAACGAGTTATAAATTAAGCAATTAATTAATAAAGCATAAATACAGCCCGTGTTTCGCTTTTGAAACACGGGCTGTTTATTATATCAATATTAATCATTCTTATAACTTTCAAGCATTGCTTCAATTTCTTCCTTTGGTCTTAAGCTGAGGAACGAAAACGGCTTTGTGAGCGACTTTTCTATCATCTCTATGCCTTCTTCTCTCTTTCCGAGCTTAATCAAAACTTCGCCGTAGCCGTAAAACGCCTCGGGAAATCTCGGTTCGGGATCACGATTTACCAAATCGACATAAACTTTTTCTGCTTCTTCATAATTGCCCATCAGCGAATATGTATCGGCAAGATTATCGACGATTATATTATCATCGCTGTTATACTCATATGCCTCTTTGTTGAACTCAAGCGCCTTTTCATAATCGCCGCTTAAATTATACATGATACCCAAATTCTGATACAAGTTCGTATTTTTGAAGTCTGCGCTATAAACCTCTTCGAGATATTCGATTGCGGTTTCCAAATCGTCCTGCTTCCACGCAAGCAGCGCCTGGAGCGAACGAACTCTGAAACGGTCGGCTGTTTCCGGCTTTGTAATCATGTACGCTATATCAAACGCTTTTTTTGCCTTTTCAAGCTCACCGCAGCGCAGACAGTTATAACCATACAGAATCTTGTCGCCTACGCCCAAATTTCCTACCTTATCGGCAACGTTAAAAATCTTTAACGCTCCGTAATAATCACCCTTACTGTACTTATACTTTGCAAACAGCGCAACAATTGACGCGCGCTTTACAATGATTATTACTAAAAAAATTAAAAGCAGAGTCTTTCCTATCAAACCCATAATATTACTACTCCTTCATATCAGCATATTATCCAAATAAAACTATACAAGGCTGTTCACGGTTCTGGGGTACGGCAGAACGTCGCGTATATTTGTCATGCCCGTCACGTACATAACCAGCCTTTCAAAGCCCAGACCAAAGCCGGAATGTTTACACCCGCCGTAGCGGCGCAAATCAAGATAGCGTGAATAATCCTCCTCACTGAGTCCGAGTTCTGCCATACGGCTTTGAAGCACGTCCAGTCTTTCCTCTCGCTGACTTCCTCCGATTATCTCGCCTATGCCCGGAACAAGGCAATCAACCGCAGCCACAGTTTTGTTATCATCGTTAAGCCGCATATAGAATGCCTTTATCTCCTTGGGATAGTCGGTCACAAACACAGGCCGCTTGTATATCTCCTCAGTAAGATAACGTTCATGCTCAGTCTGAAGATCCATACCCCAGGAAACGGGGTATTCAAACTCCTTGCCCGACTTCAGCAGCTTATCCACTGCCTCGGTATACGTAACCCTGCCAAAATCGCTCTGTGCCACATGCGTCAGCCTGTCGAGCAGACCTTTATCCACAAAGCTGTTAAAAAAGCTTATCTCATCCTTGGCGTTATCCAAAACATAATTAATAAGATATTTAAGCATATCCTCCGCCAGATCCATGTCATCATCAAGCTCTGCAAAAGCCATTTCAGGCTCAATCATCCAGAACTCTGCGGCATGTCGTGTTGTATTCGAGTTCTCGGCACGAAACGTAGGGCCAAAAGTATAAATATCCCCGAACGCCATAGCGAATTCCTCGCCTTCAAGCTGACCGCTTACGGTTAGCGATACCGGACGGCCGAAAAAGTCCTCCTCCGGCTTTTGCCCGCCGCCCAAATCGAGCGTTGTAACCTTAAACATCTCGCCTGCACCCTCGCAGTCGCTTCCTGTGATTATGGGCGTATGAACATACACAAAGCCCCTGTCCGCAAAATACTTATGAATTGCCTGTGCCAGCATTGACCGCACTCTGAACGTTGCCGAAAGTGCATTTGTCCTCGGCCTCAGATGCGGTATTGTTCTCAAAAATTCAAAGGAATGGCGCTTTTTCTGAAGCGGATATGAAGGAGAACTTGCCCCCTCGACAACCACCTTTTCAGCCTTTAGTTCAAACGGCTGCTTTGCCTGAGGTGTTTCTTCAAGAATTCCGCTTACTGTGAGCGCGGCGCCCACATTCAGTTTTGAAATCTCGGCATAGTTTTCAAGTCTTTCTTTCTCAATAACCACCTGCATATTTTTGAAGCAGGAACCGTCATTCAGTTCAATAAACCCAAAGTTTTTAGACATTCTGGCAGTTCTGACCCAGCCGCTGACCGAAATATTCCGACCGCCGTGATTCACTTCAAACAATTCCCTTATCTTCATCAAAACACCTCTCAGGCTCTTAATATATACTAATTCAAAGAAAACTTATTTACTTTTGTATAGTCCTTCACCAGTTCGGCTCTCGGATAGCCGCGGCTGTTTTCAACCGATTTGATATAGAACCCTCTGCCATAGTAAAATCTTATGAGAGGAGTAACATGCGATCCCGTGTGAAGTCGAAGTATATGCACGTCATTTTCCTTCATGACCTTATCTACAACACTCATAAGGATTTTGCCTATACCGTTGTTTCTCAGGCTCGATTTTACGGCAAAACGGCTGAGATATGCCTCATGATTTTTAAGCAGCTCAATTCTAACCGCTCCGATAGGCTCGTCGTCGATAAACACAACGTATACCTCTTTTGTCTCTATGTCATGCTTTACATCGTCATAGGTTTCCTGCAATGCCTCTATATCATAGTCAATACCTGCCATTTCACAATACTTTAAAAAGGCGTCTTTTGTTATCTTGATTATTGCAGGAATGTCCTCTTCTGACGCTCTTTTTACCTCAAAAGCATATAACTTATCCATTACTTATTATCACCTACCATAAGCATTGCCATAACAGCTTTTTGAGCATGCAGTCTGTTTTCGGCTTCGTCAAATATAACGCTGCGCTCACTGTCGATTACATCTTCTGTAACCTCATAGCCCCTGTATGCCGGGAGACAGTGCATGAAAATACTGTCAGTCTTGGAATATGAGAACAATTCTTTGTTAACCTGATAATCCTTGAAAATCTTTGCGCGCTCGGCTTTCTCCGCCTCCTGACCCATACTTGCCCATGTGTCGGTATAAACAATATCCGCGTCCTTTATCGCCTCCACAGGATCGTTTGTAAGGATTACCTGACTTCCCAGAACCTTTGCGTCCTCTTTTGCATTTGCAACAATCTCCGGATCACACTCATAGCCCTTGGGCGAACCGACACTTATATCCATTCCGGCCTTTGCGCAGGCATAGAGCAGGGAATGTGCGACATTATTTCCGTCGCCTATATAAGCGAGCTTAAGGCCGCGTAGTCTGCCCTTGTGCTCCTGAACAGTCAGCAAGTCCGCAAGAGCCTGACATGGGTGAAGCAAGTCTGTCAATCCGTTGATAATCGGAATTGAACCGTACTTTGCCAAATCAAGCACGTCCTGGTGGTCAAAGGTTCTTATCATAATACCGTCAACAAAACGGCTCATTACATTTGCTGTATCATATATTGTCTCACCCCTGCCGAGCTGAATATCATTTGAGCTCAGGAACAAAGCGTGACCGCCGAGCTGATACATTCCTACCTCAAACGAGACACGCGTTCTGGTTGAAGATTTTGAGAATATCATACCCAAGGTCTTTCCCTTTAAGATATGATGCTCAATTCCCTGCTTCTGCTCGCCCTTAAGCTTTGCCGCGAGCGACAGGAGCTGTGAAAATTCCTCGTGTGTAACATCATGCAAGCTGATAAAATGTTTCATATTTTATAATACCTCCTCAAGTTTATTAACCAAAATATCTATATCGTCCTTTGTTACGATAAGCGGCGGAACAATACGTAGCGTACTGTCGCCCACTGATCCGACAAGTATACCATTGTCACGCAGCCTTGCGGTAACCTCTCTGCCAATCGGCTCACTGAATTCAACACCGCAGATAAGACACGCGCCGCGGACTTCTTTGATTATATCCTTCTTTGTCTTAAGCTCATTCAGTCTGTCCATGAGATATGTTCCGACTGCTTCGGCGTTTTCAAGAACTCCGTTGTTTAAAAGCTCGTCAAGCACTACAAGTCCGGCTCTTGTCGACAGCGGATTTCCGCCGAAGGTGGTGCCGTGGTCGCCCGGCTTAAATGCGGATGCGAACTTCTCATTGGCACAAATCGCGCCAATCGGTACGCCGCCACCCAGGCCTTTCGCCATAGTGAAGATGTCCGGCTCGATTTCATACAGCTCATGAGCGAACAGCCTGCCCGTTCTGCCGATGCCGGTCTGTACCTCGTCAATAATCAGGGCTATATCATACTTTCGGCAGAGCTCCACCGCCATATTCACAAACTCACGGCTCAGCGGATGAACACCGCTCTCGCCTTGTATAAGCTCAAGAATGATCCCTGCCGTATTTTCGCTGACCGCAGATTTAAGTTCTTCAATATTATTTCTCTCTACATGTACAAACTTTTCGATAAGCGGCGCATACGGAGCCTGATACTTCGGCTGACCGGTCGCGGCAACCGTTGCGAGTGTTCTGCCGTGGAAAGAGTTTTTAAGCGTGACAAACTCAATCTTGTTTTTGCAGCCTTTCTCTACCTGATATTTTTTGGCAAGCTTGATTGCGCCTTCATTTGCCTCAGCACCCGTGCTGCAGAAAAACGCTCTGTCAGCACAGGAGTTTTCAACAAGCATTTGCGCCAGTTTCGCCTGGTTTTCAACGTAATACACGCTTGATGTATGTATCAGATCCTTAACCTGCTCGCACAGCTCCTCAGTCATTCGCTTATGATTATACCCCAGTGAGGTTACGGCGATACCTGCAAAGTAATCCTTATATACCCTGCCGTCCGTTGCCGTAAGCTCAATTCCGTCACCGCTGACAAAGCACAGCGGAATTCTATCGCCGAAGGTGTTCATATAATATTTTTTATCAAGCGCCCTGACCTCGTCAAGGCTTAAGTGTTCACTCATATCTATATCTCCAATCAAAAATTAATCTCTTTTGTCCTATATATTTTTTCGTTTCTCTTTAGTTAGACGATTTATAACATGCTCATATCCTATATCGGGTATATGCGGAAGCACACAGTCGGAACAGTCCTTGCACTTATCTCCATCACTGCTGTGTATTATTTTAGAATTGCCGCCGCAGTCGTCAAACCCATATAGAGGACAAAAGCAGAACAGACAATTAATCTGTTCCGCTTTGTGACAAGGATAATATTCACATTCTTTATTCTCAAAAAACCTGTAACCCATAATTAGTCCTTAAGCGCAACAACCAATTTACGGTTCGGCTCCTCACCGATACTGTAAGTCTGGATTTCGTTATTACCCTGCAATGCAGCGTGAATAATTCGCCTCTCATTAGGAGACATGGGTTCCAATGTTACCGGTTTTTTCTCTCTGAGCACACGTCTTTCAAGACTGTGGGCAAGCTGTACCAAAGTTTTCTCACGCTTTGCACGGTATCCCTCGGTATCCAAATTAACCTTTATATAAGAGTTCTTTTCCTTGTTGACATACAAACTGGTTAAGTACTGAACAGCATCAAGAGTGTCGCCTCTCTTTCCGATAAGCAATCCCATTCTCTCGCCGCTTACCGTGATGTTAACTGCGCTGCCCCCGTTCTCGGCGACAACCTTTGCGTCAGGAAGCCCCATTCTGTGAATTAATTCTTCTGCAAAGTATTGTGCGTCGTTTACCGATTTCTCGGTAACCTCACGCTTCTTATTGTCCTTCTTTTGCGGCTCACTTGCCGAAGGTTCCTCAGCGGCAGGCTTTACGTCAGCCGGGCTTTGTTCCGGCTGAGCTTTTACGCTCTCCGGCTTTGGCTGCGGCTTTTTCTCAGCAGCCGGCTTTGGCTCAACTGTCTGCTTTGCGGAATTTTTATTTGTATTCTCTTTATTTAATTTTGAAGCATCAGCGTTCGCTGCCTGAGCGGCCTTTTCTTCGCGGATTCTGCGGCGTTCTTCACGCGTTTGCCGTAAGCGTTCTTCCTCCTCAGCCTCTTTGGTAATCCAAGCGGAAATTATAACCTCCTTGCCAAGCAGACGTCCGAGCAAACCCTTGCCGATTTCTCTCTCAACAGTGTATGACAGTTCCTCAATCGGAACCCCGAATTCCTCTGCCGCAAGTCTCAGCGCTTCTTCTTTACTTTTTGCGTTTTTTTCTATTTTTCTTGGCATTTTCCATTTCCTCCTTTACATCCTCATCAGTAAGACCGACATCTGCAACCTTATTTATAACAAGCTGCTGCAGAAGCTGGAGTATACTGCTGAGTATCCAATAAAAACCGATAGCCGCAGGCAATGAGAATGCAATCCATGCCGAGAATAACGGCATAATTACCATCATTGTCTTCATTGTATTTGGCTTTTCCATTCCGTTTTCGTCTTTTTGAACCGGCTGCGGCGGCTGCATAGCCTGTGTAATCTTTGAGGTTGCGTATGAGCTCGCTCCTGCAAGAATAGGTATCAGCCACAGTCCAATCAAGTTCCACGTAATTCCTCCCTCGGGAATCTTGCCCATAACCAGACCTATTAACGACCACAAATCCGGCGTCTCAGATAAATCAATTCCGCAGAAGTTAAAGTCAATCAATCTATAAACCTTGCCCGTCTCTGTAATCCAGCTGCTGTTCATGATTTCAGGATTTGCATGAAGGAAACGCGCAATTGTGATTTCGTACTGACCAAAGTTTTTGAAGTTATTGTCAACAAAGAACCCAACAAAGTTATTCGGGTCAATCTTCATGGATTCAAGCAGATGGTTTAAAGAATCGAGGTTTGCCTGGCTCTGCTGTGCCCAATCGTTCATAGCCCATACCAGTCTCCATATATCTTCGCTGCCGACGCCCATGATGTATATGATAGGCTGTTTAACAACCCAATACAGCGCCATAAGAATAGGCAGCTGGATAAGCATCGGTAAACAACCGCTCATAGGATTAATCTTGTATTTCTGATAGAGCTTCATCGTCTCCTGATTGAGCTTATCCTTATCGTTTTCATACTTCTTCTGCAAATCCATAAGAAGCGGCTGAAGCTTCTGCGTCTTTAGCATAGACTTCTGCTGCTTAACTGTAAGAGGCATAAGTATGGCTTTTATAATAATTGTAAACAAAAGGATTGCAACACCATAATTATTCACCAGGATATACATAAGTTTCAGGACCCAGCCAAGGCCCAGCATAATATAGGACATTCAGTGCCCTCCTAACTCTCAGTCTTATCTATTTTCGTAAGGGCGACCCCATTAATCACTCGCGATTTCCTATCCGACCGCACATTTTAAGGATAATCGATTCCGCCCGGGTTAAATGGGTTACATCTTAAAACTCGCCAGACAGACTTGATAATGCCTTTCAAAAGTCCGTATTTTTCAATTGCCATAATGGCATATTGAGAACACGTAGGATAAAACCTGCATGTCGGCTTTGTCTTAAGCGGCGACAAGTATTTCTGATAACCACGAATTAGTTTTATAAATAATTTCCTCATATGTTATAAATAATACCACTAACGGAAAAATTTTGCAACCGTTTTAACAAAAAACATTAAAACAGATGCCTAAATCTGCTTCAGCGACTCATTAAGAGCACGGAAAAAATCATTTTTCAATTTGTCATATCCGCAATCAACCGATCTTGCCCTTGCCACAATGACAAAATCAAAGCTGCGGCCGCCGAGATCTTCAGTTTTCAGAAACTCATTAAACAACGCCCGTATTCTCCGCTTTGCGCGATTACGGCTGACCGCTCCGCCAACCTTTTTCCCGGCAGTTATTCCGAGTCTCTGCGTTTTTTCTCTGTTTGGCAAAACATATGCGACAACGCACGGCGTAACGCACGTCTTGCCCCGCCTGTACAACCGCCGGAAGTCAACGTTCTTTTTTAAGCTGACAAATTCGCTCATTAAATTTCTCCTTTGCACTTCAATCCTTTATTACAATACTACTATTATATGAAAGAACAGATAACGAGCTTGAGCTGAAATTGCTTATAATACGCAAAAAGACGCCAAACTCGGCGTCTTTGAGATTACAATTCTTCATTAGGCCGACAGTTTTTTTCTGCCTTTAAGTCTTCTTCTCGCCAAAACCTTGCGACCATTCTTTGTGCTCATTCTCTTTCTAAAGCCGTGAACTTTAGATCTATGTCTCTTCTTAGGCTGATATGTTCTAAGCATCCTATATCCCTCCTTGTATTCCTCAATATCATAATTGATAATTTATCTAAGTTATAAACAGGCAAGTATATTTCTGTCTCCGTTCGTTTAATCTATAAAAAATACTGCCCATGAAAAAATCTTTAATATTCTATCATGATTATTTCGATTTGTCAAGAGTTATTTTTGTTTCTTTTTTGGATTTTTAAAAACTGAAACGAATTTGAAATTTTTGTGTAACTTTCATGAAAAGTTAACCTAAATTTTGTGAAATATTTTCCTGAATAAATTTTAGCACATCTTGTTACCGAAAAAATTCAGGTCAACAACATTTTGTATTTGACATTTTTTCGGTGTTTTTTGGGAAAATTTTTAAATAATTTGGTGTTGAAAATTGCAAATCTTTCTGTTAGAATAATCGGGTAGGAATTTTAGATTGTATTTTACACACAGTTTGTTATTGTTTTTTATAGCTTTGACATCTACAGTTAATTCAAAGGATTATAAGCCCGCCGTGGCTTGACCGCAAATATAAGGAGTAGTGCAGTTTGGAAAATATAAACACAATTTGGGGAAACGTTACAGATCAGCTTCGGGACGAAATGTCAACAGTCGCATTTGACACATGGATAAGACCGATAAAACCGGTAGAAGTTGCCGGTAATTCAATCACTTTAAGCGTACCGGGCGGCTCACAGAAGGGCAGTCTCAACAAAAGTATGCTTGTTACAAAATACCGCTCTCTTATTGAAAGCAGTATTGAAAACGTCACCGGACGAGCTCTGGAGCTTAACGTATGCTTTGAAAGCAATGATGTAAATAAGATTAACGCGTCATTGGATGACCCGATTAAAAAGGAAAACGCGTTAAATCCTAAATATACCTTTGAAAGCTTTATTGTCGGGAACAATAATAATCTGGCACAGGCAGCTTCACTGGCTGTTGCAGAGGCGCCGGGGCATAAGTATAATCCGCTGTTTATTTACGGCGGAAGCGGACTTGGAAAAACACATTTAATCCAGGCAATTGGGAACTATTATTTAAAGAATAATCCCGAAAAACGGATTTTATACACTACAAGTGAAAAGTTTACATACGAGCTGGTTACCGCTATACGCGAGAAAACCAATCAGGCTTTCAGAAACAAGCACAGAACCGTTGACCTTTTGCTCATGGACGATGTGCAGTTCCTTGCGACAAAGGAGCTTGCCCAGGAGGAGTTCTTCCATACATTTAACGCGCTTTATGAAGCGGGAAAGCAGATTGTTCTCACATCAGACCGTCTGCCGTCTGAGACTCCGCATCTTGCGGACAGGCTTAAAACTCGTTTCCAGATGGGACTTCTTGCCGATATTCAGCCGCCGGACTATGAGACACGTCTTGCTATCCTCAGGAGCAAAATTGAAAATGAATATTTCACGTTTGACGAGGAAATAGTAGAATATGTCGCCAACAATATCACATCAAATGTGCGTGACCTTGAGGGCGCACTCAAACGAATTCTGGCGTATGCAGGTATAGAACGCACAAACACGATTTCTATGGAGCTTGCCCAAAAGGCGCTTAAGGAAATCCTGTCTACCCTTCCGCAGCGAAATATTACGATTAATGTAATTATAGATGAAGTTGAAAAATATTATCATCTCCCCAAGGATTCGCTGATTACCAAGAAGCGTTCAAACGACATTGCTTATCCGCGCCACATTGCCATGTACATATCACGTATTACGCTTGACGCGTCGTACGCTTCGATAGGCAGTGCTTTCAACCGCGACCATTCCACTGTTATGAACGCTGTCAAGAAAATCAAAAAAATGGTTACGGAGGATCCTGAGCTTCGCGAGATAATTGACGAGTTGGTTGTGAATATTAAGAAGGATTAATTACAAAGGACTATATATAATATGAAAATATTTGATACAATAGCCGCAATAGCCACCCCTTTAGGTTCGGGTGGCATTGCCATTATAAGGGTAAGCGGAGAAAATTCCCGGGAGATTGCACAGTGTATTGTCAAAACCAAATCCGGCAAGCCTCTTGACAAACTCGAAAGTCATAAGCTGACTCTTTCGGATATACACCGTCCGGACGATCCGGAAGCCGTTATAGACGAGGCTCTGGTATCTGTTATGCGCGCGCCGAACTCCTTTACCGGTGAAACGGTTGTCGAAATCAACTGTCACGGTGGATATCTTGCGGCTTCGACAATATTAAACATGCTTTTGGATTGCGGCGCACGTATGGCGGAACCCGGCGAATTCACACGCCGTGCATTCATGAACGGAAAGACCGATATGCTCGGCGCGGAGGCGACTATGGATCTTATTGACGCAAAATCCGGTCTTGGACTCAGCAATGCGGCAAAGTCATTAAACGGAACTCTTTCGCATAAGATAAACGCCTTAAGAGACAGTATTATGGAAATCACGGCTAATATTTCCGCAGCCGCCGATTATCCCGACGAGGTCGATCCTTTGACAACTGAAGAAATAACCGAAAAATTAAACCCTGTTATCTCGGAGCTTGACTCGCTTATAAACGGCTTTGAAACCGGAAAAATCCTGCGTGACGGCATAACCACCGTAATCGTAGGCAAACCGAACGTAGGAAAGTCATCTCTTCTGAACGCTCTGTCACGCACTGAGCGGGCTATTGTCACCGATATTCCCGGCACAACACGCGACACTATAGAGGAGTATATAAATCTCAAGGGCGCATCGCTGCGCCTTCTTGACACTGCCGGTATTCGCAGCGAAGCCGCTGATGCGGTTGAGCAGATAGGTATTGAGCGAACCATGCAGAATATTGAGCTTGCCGATCTCTGTCTTTTTGTGATTGACAGCCATACAGACATTGACGACAGAGATGCAAAAATTGCCGAAAAACTTAAGGATAAAAATACTATCGTTATTCTGAACAAGACGGATAAAGCTCAGACAGTAACACGAGGCGATATTGCGGAAAAATTCGGATTCCGCGAAAAAGATATTATCGAAACCGCCACTCCGATGAACGGCGAAGCAACGGGTATCGAACTGCTCGAAAATATGATAGCCGATAAATTTGCTATCGGTGATGTCAAAAATGACGCGGTGTTCATATCAAACACCAGACAGCGCGACTCGCTTGTCAAGTCGAAAAAGTCCGTTTGCCTTGCGCTCGAAGCGGCGGAAGGCGGAATGCCGTTTGATATTTTGTATGTCGACTTAGAGGACGCATTATCGGCCTTGGGCGAGGTCGTTGGAACTACTGTTCAGGAGGAAATCATTGATACGGTATTTTCAAGATTTTGCGTGGGTAAATAAGCAAATTAACTCACCTGCACAGCAATAACACTAATATATCCGGATTAAAGAGGTTAGGTTTATGGAATATATAGATATTTCTTACGAGTTTGCGGAGAAGTACTTACGCTACGCAAATCCGTTACATACACAGGTTTTTCTGTATATAAAATACGTTTTCAGCCGGGACGGACAAGTTCCGCCTATTGACTCAATCGCTGAGGAGCTTGATATTGCGCCGAACCGTGTAAAATTCATTCTCGGATATTGGGTCAGCGAGGGCGAACTTATTCAGCTTGATGATGACACTTATTCATTCCCCGAGAATACTGAGGCACCAAAAAGCACCAAAAAACGCACTGAAAAGCCTAAAAAAAGGGCGCGGCGTTCCGCCTCCGCACGCCCGTCATACAAGAGTAATGAAATTGACAGCGCCGCGGAGAGAAATCAGGTTCTTTCAGGAATGTTTTATCAGGCAGAAAGTATTCTGGGTCATCTCCTGTCGGGCGGTGAAATGGAGCTTCTCTATTCATTTTATGACTGGCTCGGTCTGCCCTGCGAGGTTATTGTCATGCTTCTTAACTACGCAGCGAAGCACGGAAAAACCGGAAAACGCTATCTTGAAACAGTCGCTATTGACTGGGCGGATAAGGGTATTGATACCTTTGAAAAGGCCGAGGACTATATAAAGCAGCTTGAGGATCAGGAGGACACTGAGCATCAGATCCGCTCAATCCTGGGTATATATGACCGTGCCTTAACCCAGACAGAAAAGAAGTATATCAAAGCATGGGCTGAACTGAACATAAATCCCGAGCTGATCTCGCTCGCTTATGACCGAACGGTAAACAACACCGGAAAGCTTACATACAGCTATATGAATAAAATTCTCGTATCATGGCACGACGAGGGAATAACCGACAGTGACGGCGTAAAGCGCAGTGAGGAAATCTTTAATCTCAAAAACGGCTATGATAAAACCAAAAATAAAAGCAAATCCGGTGATGATACTCCGAATGTTCAGAAAAGCAAGTTTAACAATTATAACGACACAAACAAAATCGACTACGCATCACTTGAGGAAAAGCTCCTTGATATGATGCTCGACAACTGATATTTTAAAATATTTATAAGAAGGGTGATTTACATATGCAATCCGCAAATTCGCTCGCATTACAGGAACTAAATGAAATCCGCGAACGCCATAAAGCCGAGCTTGAAGCAAACACCGCCAAGGTTCGTTCGCTCGCCCCGGAATACGCCGGTATAGAGGCCGACATGATGCGCGCCGGTAACTCTCTGCTGCGCTCAGTTCTGCACGGCGGTAAGGACTTTGAAAAAATCAAAAGCTTTATCGAAGCAAAGCAGAGGGAGAAGCTTGAAATTTTAAAACGTCTGTCCCTGCCGGAGGACTTTCTTGATGAAAAGTACGACTGTGAAAACTGCCATGACACCGGCTTTGACGATAACGGTCTGAAGTGCAACTGCCTTAAGGAGCTTGTCTCAAAGTATATCAGTATAAACTCCAACATGACCGAGCTCATGAAAAGTCAGACGTTCGAAAACTTTGATCTCTCGCTGTTTTCGCCTGTTCCCGACAGCAGCGGCAAGGCTCCGCTTGACGTGGCAAAGTCTGCGCGTGATATGGCAAAAAACTTTGCCGAGAACTTTGACAAGGTGCAGCCGTCAAACTTACTCCTGAGAGGGAACGCCGGAACCGGCAAAACCTTTATTTCAAGCTGTATCGGAAATCTGGCTCTTAAACGGAACAAAACCGTATACTATCAGACCTCATATAAGCTGTGCGAGCTTATGGAAAACGTTAAGTTCGGAAAGTACGAAAACCCCGATGAACAGCAAAGCGGATACACAACAATAAAATATATCAACGATGTTGACCTACTTATAATCGATGACCTGGGAACAGAGTTCCTGACACAGTTCACGGCTGCCGCTATCTTTGACCTGTTGAATACACGGCTGCTTAAAAACAAGGCAACCGTTATATCCACCAATTTGGGCTTTGAGGCGATGGAGAAGCTGTACAGCCAGCGGCTGACGTCAAGGATTTTCGGCGAGTATAAAATCGTGACGCTGGTGGGCTCCGACCTTCGCCGCAAGTCATTAATGTAAAATGAATACAATTGTGATGTTGAAATAAATTATAGTTTGAATGAATAAAGCCTAGCCCAGTTCCGCCCGCCAGACCCGGGCGGGTAACATCTTCCCCT
>CAJKEB010000005.1 GCA_905198865.1 uncultured Eubacteriales bacterium | reverse complement strand
AAATCATAAAGAAAAATTTGAAAAATTTTTTAAAATTCGGTATTGACAAAATAAGAATTATATAATATAATATTAGAGTTCCATAATTCGGAGCGACAAATTAACCGGACCTTTAGCTCAGTTGGTTAGAGCAACCGGCTCATAACCGGTTGGCCCGGGGTTCGAGTCCCTGAAGGTCCACCATAATCCGACTGCAATTTTGATACAAAGTTGCAGTCGATTTTTTATGCTCGTAACCCCCTGTTTTCAAGCGGTTTGAGCGTTTTTGAACAATTAAAATAAACCGCCCCGAAGATTTTTCGAGACGGCTTATTCCTCTTGTCAACATAAACCTGCGAAAGCTATCGTTTTTTTATTAGCAGCTGTCGCTTTCTATTAGGCAAGCAGCAAAACGCAGTTTTGCGACCAGCCCATAAAACACCCGATTATTTGTTTATTTGGGATTGTAAACCTTTAACCAATTATACATTTTTTAATTTGATTTGCTGTCTATGATATTTTTATTATAATTGCATATAATATTTATATAATAAACTGCTAATTGCGTTTTATTAGCTTGACATTAGCAGTCTATTATGTTATAATAATTACATTCAAAGAAGGAGTGATTTTATATGGCTAACGTATCAAATGTAAGTTTCCGCATAGACAGTGACTTGAAAGCTCAAGCCGATACACTATTCTCACAGCTTGGTATGAATATGACCACTGCGTTTAATATTTTTCTGCGTCAGTCAGTACGCGAAGGCTGTATTCCGTTTGACATAACTATCAATACACCCAACTCAGAAACTGTAGCGGCAATGCTTGAAACCGAGCGTATGCTCCGCGACCCTAACCTAAAAGCATATGATGTTGAAGATGCACTGAAGGAGTTGAAGTCATGAATCTGAAAGTAATCTGGACTTCCAGATTTAAAAAAGACTACAAACTCGCAATCAAGCGTAGCTTGAATATTGATTTGCTTGACAATACAATCCGTATGCTTGCCGCAGGTCAGCCACTGCCGGAAGAATATAATGACCACCAATTAACCGGTAATTTAAAAGATTACCGTGAGTGTCATATCGAACCGGATTGGCTGTTAATATATCGCATTGAAAAAGACATTCTTGTTCTTACATTGCAAAGAACAGGAACTCACAGCGACCTATTTAATAAATAAACATCGGAACGGTTTTAGTAGCTGTATGTTGGACTACTGTCCTCACATCCTGTCTTTCTATACGTCTTTTTGTCCGTGTGTATCAGATACGTACTGCATCGTATCTATACTAACTATCTCATTTTTACTGCGCTTGTTTATCTCTTTCTTTGTTTGACCTACCAAATTTCGCATCACCGTTTTGCTGTAACTGTCAAAAATAGCCATGGCAACATTACAACTTACATCAGATGAGGAAGAAGACATAACCTTACCTCCCCTCTAATTCGGTTTTGCTAACTGGTATTTTGCCCCTTCCGAAAGATTAAGATAAAAAAGACGGTCGAAATGTGTAACTTTTTTAAAAAAATTTTTTTAATTTATTTCTTTAAATAAAAAAAACACACCGCAAAATAGAAAATCTATCTTGCGGTGCGCTATTATACGGACTGTAAACTACTCTGTTGTGATTATGGCGGTGTTGGTGGATTCGTCCCACTGTACGTTATAGCCGAGGTTTTCTGAAAGGAAGCGGAGGGGAACAAATGTCTGGTCGTTTATTAAACGTGCCGGTACGTCCATTGCTGCCGCTTCGCCGTTTACTGTGGCGTTGGTATCGTCTATTGAGAATGTAACGCTGTTTATATCGCCCGCCGTGTTTGCCACCAAAGGCTTTGCCTTTGAATTTATCGCCGCCCCCTGTTCCGCCAAGCCTACCGCGGCGGCACTGTCGACAAAGCCTTTGGCAGCAGTATTTGATATCGTTGCTGTTGCGGTTTGGGTCGCATCGTTCCAATTTACATCCGCTCCCATTTGCTCAAACAAAAATCTCATCGGCACAAGTGTGCGGTCGTCCTCCATAACAGGCGACTGGGAGAAGCCTAAATATGAATCATCTAACAATACATGCGGCACAGATTTCAATTCATCAAGTCGGCTGTATACTTCATTTTTAGGTATTCTGAATCTATAAATATCTCCGCCGGATGAATAACTACGCGGATTATATACATCACTCGTGATATCAGTTTGTTCCATATCACATATTATCTCATCACCGTATTCATATACGTTAAGACCATAATACGCACGATTATTTTGCGTATCATATTCCAACATTTCAGGCGGATAATCTACTTTTACAAAGTAAATCCCATCATTCGAAAAATAGAAATTCATATTCTCATCGCAGTATACAAGCCAATTGCCAAGTGTATAAATTCTTCTGTATCTTGGATCATTTTCAAAGTTTACACTTGCAAAAGTGTTTTTATCCAACGATACTTTTCCCTCTGCCATCATAATATTGCATATCTGCTGCGGAACTGCTTCGTCTGTTTCCTCCCAATTTTCAAAGTCTGTTGACTTTATCTTTTTTCCATCAGATAATTCACAATAATACACATTATTCAGATAACCTATCTTTATCGCATGTGCTTTGTATTTCTTTCTTAAATCTAATGATTTCACCACATTTCCGTCTTCATCTATCAATTCCAACGGATATGCATATTTAGATGCATCATACCATCTTCCGTCCAGAAAAGAAGCTTTGGTATAATAATACTCACCTGTCCATATTACAGTAATTCCACTTAAATGATCAGCACTCAAACAAACAGGAGAAGCCTCAGCCGTTCGATTTAACGGATGGAAGCAATATATTTCTCCTCCTATTTGAAATATAGCTGTTGCAGTAATATCCATACGAGCTATTCTTAACTTTGTATTTAGTTCTTCGTCAACTATGGCAGTGGCATCTATAACATCAATCAACGGTTTATAATTTATTGCCGCTAAATTCTCGTAACCGCTAACTGAAATTCCGAATGCGTGTAGATTGAAAAATACTATTGCTGCTGCCAATATGATGCTTATTATTTTTTTCACTTAAAATACCCCCTATTGTATAATAAATTTATGCTTCATTACCCCTGTGCTTCCTGTCAGCAAAGTGATTCTTATATTTATTGTTGTCCACTCTCCGGATCTAAGAATTATTCCACTATAATCGTTATCAGTCCTATTATCAGAATTTTCACTTCGCTTAGGTCCATCACTTTTTATCACATTTCCTGCCTCATCATAAGCTCTGATAGTAATCTGATATAACTGTCCTTGAATTCTGTATATAAATTCTCTATCGCCTCCTCCATTATATATCCTTATGGGAAATTCGTATGTTACGCCATACGATATAAACGAGGTGCTATATCCGCTTCCTTGAGCTGTGATTTGTGTGTCATTTCCATTAAATACCCGGAATACATCATACATTTGACCTGCCGCTATGGCATTAAGCCAATAAATAATTTACGGACATGTTTGCATTAGAATATACTTCTCCTATAAATATATTTTGTATAAAAATTACTATTAAAATAATAATTAATCTTTTTTTATTCATTTTTTCACCTCATTCTATCTATTATTAATAAAGTTTAAAAGTTTAGATTCGCCGTTTATGTATCCCCAGTTATTATTTACAAGTCCATTTAATATATCATATATAAAATTCCCATCATAACTGCTCAATTCCTTTATTCTTTCTTCTTTAAATTTCGAATTCTTATTCATATCATTTTCAGCAATATACACATTATTAAAGTTGCTACCAATATATCGTTCATTTATACCCTTTGGCACCCTAAGATTCATTTCGTTTGGTCCACCGGCATATATTCCATATACCCTTTTATAACCATCTACTTGTCCTGAAATCAATGGATAGAACATGTTAATATACGTAGCAAAATTTGAACGTTTTTGCGCTGGCAAAGTACCTCTTGCTGTTCCGGTATTATCAATATTACTGTGCCATCTTCCTGTACTTAAACCAATATCAAATTCAAACTCAACCCCTATTTTAGTATTTGTGGTTCGCTTTCCTCCAACAGCTTCGTTGTTAACAATTATCTCTCGATAAAGCACACTATTGTATATATCTAACAGTTTTTGCGGAAAATATTCAGCTTGATCGTTGCCAACTTCAGGATAATAATATCCCGGTTGTAAAATTGCCACATCAAATAAATCATAGCTATTGTTTCCTACACTGTACTTTCCATGATTTACAACATAACCAACATTAGTGAATTCCGTTTCATTTGTAAAATAAGGTATCCAAATTAAATCGCCATCTTCACTATGAACATAATTTGACATATTAGACATGTATCCGTAGCTTAAAGTATCATTTATAATATCATCAGGATCTTCTCTTCCGTAATATATACCGCCCAATAAACTATCGTCCCCAACTTTATTTACTACAGCATCAACTATTGACTTCATTAGCTCACTATATTCTAAACTATCTCCAGCACCTAATTCAAACTCAGGTGAACCCAAAAAGAATGACGGCATTGATATATTACTATTTTTCTCTATTACTTTTTGAGCAAGCCCTATTATGTATGAATATTCATTGCACATGGTATAACCTATAATGCTATTATCTTCATTTCCATACGCTAAATCACGTACTTGTAAAACAATATTAATATTGCCCCCTGACGTTTTGAGTAACTCTAACATATCATCATATGTATATTCTGTGTTTATATATTCTTCTATTCCTTCGCTATTTTTATCCATAGATCTATAATACCCATTTTTACTATCAGCATATCTCTGTTCATCAAACCCTGTATATATAACTATAAATGGATTTTCTGAATTATATGTTCCAAAAAAGCCAAACCAATCTGTATACGTATTAGGATTATTTGCACAATATGTATATAAATTTAAACTTAACGGATCGCTTGGGTCTCCTCTATATGTATCCTCTTGCATAAAGCGTGCGGTTTCAGAGTTATAGAATCTGGATTTGAGATAGTATAGATTTGTCTCATTGTCAAATTCATATCCCGAATATCTGAACGGGTTGTCGACATTACCTGTTTCACCAATCATATCTCCAAACGGATCATAATCATAAGATGCCGCAACAGTTCCTGTTTGGTCTGTAAGCGAAGTTACATCTCCGTGACCGTTGTAATGATAAGTATACTTTGTGTTATTAGACTCCCTGCTTATCAAATTTGTTCCATAAATATTTCGTGCAGTTTGATTATTATTGCCATCTGTTTCAAGTATTACTCTGTCATACTCATACAGATAGTTTGTTGTCACACCGTTTGAAGTTTTTGAAACTCTATGTCCTTCGCCGTTATATACATTTGTAATAACATTGCCGCCCTTGTATGTTTTAACAAACTGATTAAACACATCGTATTCATATATTTCCGCACAATCTGTTGTGTCATCTATGCCAAGCAGACTCATCTCTATTTTAGCTTCCTCACCGTTGTCGGCCGAACTTACACCTTGTGTTTTGCTGTATATATTTCCGTTATAGTCATAATTATACGATACCGTCTTTGTTGTACCCCCTATGGTCTGAACAGTACTCATCAAGCGCTCTTGATCGTTATAGTTATATGTTGTCAGCGATGTAACATTATTCTCAACTACGGTTTCAGTTTTACGATTACCCGCTTTATCATAGCTGTACTGAGTTACTTTGCTTGATGGCTCCGTTACTGACTTTAAGCGATTTACACTATCATATGTATAGCTTGTGGTACCCTTGTTTTGACCGTTTGATATTTCAGTCTTACTAATTTGGTTCTTTGCTGCATCGTATGTATATGTATAATCATCAATGATTGTACCATTAGATGTACGATTAGTCAACTGCGAAAGTGTTCCGTCTGCATTATATTCGAAGTTTGCACTTGAGCCATCCGCATTTGTAACTTTTTTCTGCGCTCCGTTCATATAGTATTCATAAGAAGCCGCTTCTGAGCTTTCAGAATCTTTTACTTGATAAAGGCGGTTATTCTTATCATACTCCTTTATGGTTATATTACCTTTAGGGTCTGTAGTTCTTTCAGCAACATTACCGGAACTAATACCTGCGGTTACGTCGTATCTATATGTCGTAACACCTATTTCAGGAACTTTTTTAGAAGTTACGCGATTAAGACTGTCATATGACCTTGTCGTAGTACCGCTATTATCCGTCATAGACAATTTATTACCGTTTGCATCATATGTTTGGCTAATAAGCACATTATCCCCTTGCTTAATTTTTTCTAAGCGATTATGCACATCATAAATATAGCTTAGGCTATTGCCATTTCGGTCTGTCTTCTCAATCAAGTTACCTTGTATATCATATCTGTAACTTTCTGTCTTTGTCGGGTCACCTACACCATTAGGATCAATTTTTGCTGTTAACTGATTCAAAACATTATATTCAAAGGTTGTTGTATGACCTTCTCCGTTTGTTTGAGTCAAAACATTGCCATAATTATCGTAAGTATATCCTACAATTTGTTCAGCACCATCAACAGTTTGTTTTGTGTATACCAGTCTGCCAAGTTCGTCATATTCATATGATGTGACATTGCCGTTTCCGTCATATTTTGAATTAACTAATCCGGCGCGATTATAGGTTTGTCCGGTTTTATGAGAAAGCGGATCGGTGGTTGAAAGTAAACGGTTGTTTTTATCATATTCAAATGTGGTTTCGTTGCCCAACGCATCGACAGACTTTATCTGCATATCATTATCATTATAATATAAGCTTTCAACTGCGTTAGGATATTTATATCTATATATTCAATAACTTTACATTTTATCATTCTGTCCCCAAATGAAGGGGCTGTCGACAGAGTGGAGTTCAAAACCTTTTCACAGTGGGTGCAGTTTTCCACAAGGGGGTGCAAGATTTCATTATAGGAGGTGCATTGTATTAATATTATAGTTATTTGCCAATCAAACAAAAACCGCCGATTTTTTCGGCGGTTTTTGTGTTTTGTCTTGCTTTTTCTGAATTCTAATTACCTTTTATATTTTAAACATTTGATTTTGTGTTGCAAGGCAATACACAATCATTTCTTGACTTTATCCGGCTTTGTGATACAATAAAATAAATTCAGCAAACATCTGACTAAAAAGTGATAATTAAGGAGAATCTCTGTTATGAAAAAAGATTATCTGAATCTTACCAAAGAAGTAATAGATTTTATTGATAAAAGCCCGACAGCATTTCAGGCTGTCCACAATATAGCGTGTGAGCTTGAAAACGCAGGATTTCAAAAGCTCATTGAAGCCGACGAATGGAACATAAGTCCCGGCAGGAAATACTACGTTACAAGAAATATGTCCTCAATTATCGCCTTTCAGATGCCTGAAAGTATAAAACTCAGAGGCTATATGATGATCGCAAGTCACAGCGATTCGCCAAACTTTAAGATCAAGCCCAATCCGGAAATGACGGTTGATAATGAATATTTGAAGCTCAACATCGAAAAATACGGCGGTATGATTTGCTCGACATGGTTTGACAGACCGCTCTCAATAGCAGGCAGAGTCCTTGTTAAAACCGAAACAGGCGTTAAATCCGTTCTTGTAGACATTCAAAAAAGCATTGCTGTAATTCCCAGCCTTGCCGTACACTTGAGCCATGAAGCCAACAACGGCTGCAAGCATAATGTTCAAAAGGACATGCTTCCTCTACTATGCGGCGGCGATAAAGAGGCTTTCAATAAAATGTTGCGTCAAGCCGTTGATTCAGATGAAATTCTCGGTGCTGATTTGTTTTTGTACAACACACAGAGCGGCACAACGGTCGGCATAAACGATGAATATTTTTCAGCGCCGAGAATAGACAATCTTGAGTGCGCCTATGTTTCGCTTAAGGCTTTCTTAAGCTCAGCTCCTTCCTCGTGTCCGAAGGTTTACTGTGTTTTTGACAACGAGGAGGTTGGAAGCGGAACAAAGCAGGGTGCAAAATCAACATTTTTATATGACACCCTGTATAGGATTTCAAACGGCATAGGAATGACGCAAACCGAATTTTTACGCTGTCTGGCCTCAAGCTTTATGCTTTCAGCCGATAACGGTCATGCGCTTCACCCGAATTATGAAGAAAAAGCATGTCCTACAAATCGTCCAAAACTAAACGGCGGAGTTCTTATCAAATACAATGCCCAGCAGAAATATACAACCGACGCGGTTTCGGAGGCGGTATTCAAACAGATTTGCCATGAGGCAAACGTGCCGTATCAGGAATATACTAACCGAAGCGATATTCCCGGCGGCTCAACCTTAGGCAACCTATCAGGAGAGCATGTTTCAATCAGTTCAGCCGACATAGGCTTTGCGCAGCTCGCCATGCATTCGTGCTATGAAACAGCCGGTTCTTTTGACACGGCATATATGCTGAGCGCAATGCAAAAGTTCTATGAAACAGAGCTAACCGCAAACAAGGACGGCGGATTTGATATCGTTTTCAGATAAATAACTCTTAAAAGGACAAAAACTGTCATATGCGGGATATTTTCCATATATTCTTTAAAAAATATGTGGAAAATATCTTTTTTATGTGTTATAATAATTATTAAATACATAAATTTGAAACGAAGGTGTACTATATGAAAAAATTTGAACGTATTGCTATTATTGCTGCCACGGGTATTACTACGTTTACCGCCGGTATTATGGGCTCAAAAAATATTATTTCAAAGCTCTACGGGAAGAAGGCGGCGGCAAAAATTAAAACTAATCCGGAATCAAGTTCAAAGACTGACAATCATATATCCAAAGTTGACACCGGTAATTCAGAAAGCTCCAAAGAAAATCAGTTTTATTCGAAAACTTTCACGGACGAAATTCTTTTTGCCACAATAGACTGCTTTGAAAAAAAGATGCCGTATTCAAGGGGACACAGCAAAAGAGTCGCTAATATTTCAAAGGCTTTGGGCGAAAAACTCGGCGTTGAAGACTTGGACGGATTATATTATGCAGCGCTTCTTCACGACATAGGAAAGCTGTTTATACCGGACGAGCTTATGACCAAGTCCAAGCTGAATATGAGTGAGAGCGAACGTCTCCGCTGGTACGACCACCCTAAGCTCGGAGCAAAATTTGTTAAGTCAATCGGAAGTCTCAGCAAATATGCCGGCGCAATCGAACATCATCATGAACGCTATGACGGCGGCGGTTATCCGGACAATCTGCTTGGTGACGAAATACCTCTGTTCTCTAGGATAATCGGTGTTGCTGATGCGTATGAGGCAATGTCAAGTGAAAGACCTGGACGTGAAGCGTATCCGCGGGAGTATATTATGAGTGAATTCAGTAAATGCAGCGGCAAACAATTCGACCCGAAAGTAGTTAAAGCAATGATGTCGGTTATCGCTGATATTTCGATATAGGATTTTGATTTTAATTGACCTCTCATACGGCCTGGGAGGTCAAATTTATGCCTTATATCAAGCGGAGATTATAAAAATAAGAATAAAATAAGAATTTTTTTGGAATTAGGTATTGACAAATAATCAAAAATGTTTTAAAATTAAGAAGTTGTTGTACAAACATTGTATAACAACTCGGTAACGGCTTTCACCGTATAAGCTTTTAAGCCATAAAATTAAAAATGCAGGTATGGCGGAATTGGCAGACGCGCAAGCTTCAGGTGCTTGTTTGGGTTCCCAAGTACAGGTTCAAGTCCTGCTACCTGCACCAACCACCAAGAACCAACGTTTTTACGTTGGTTCTGTTTTTATGTACACGCCGTATGTACGTTACAAAATATCCCCCTAAGCAGTACTGCGATTTTCACCATTTCCATTTTTAAAAAATTTTAAAAAAATTATTTAGGTACCTTGACAAATATGTTTTAGAATACTAAATGTCAAGGTACCTAACATTTTTGATTTTAAAGGAGGATTTATATGAGTGAAAATAACTTTTGTCCCTGCTGCGGACGGCATTGTGATTTGAGTGCGCCCCATTGTCCGCGCGGAGAAGAATATGCACGTACAGGCGTTATTTCTGAAGATAATCACGGGCATGAGCACAAACACGAGCATGGATACGGATGCGATCACAGACACAGACATGGATGCGGCCATAATAAATACAGAAACGTTAGCCAAATTGAAAACTATGATAAATTAGATACTGATAACAAGCTTATTATGAATTTGCGTGATTTGGGACATATGATACGTTTCCTGTTTGAAGGAAAGGGGAGTCAGAAACGTATTCTCATTATTCTGCTTGAGAATGAGAGTATAACTCAAAGAGAGTTGACCGAAAGATTGCGCGTCAAACCCGGTTCTGCCAGTGAGGTTATAGGAAAACTGGAAAGCGCCGGCCTGATTGAGCGCTGTCCGAGCAAAACGGATCGCAGAACCGCTGATATTAAGCTGACAGAATCCGGCAGACTACGTGCGGAGGAAGCTGCCAAGCAGCGTAAAATGCGCCATACAGAAATGTTCTCGTGCTTATCAGACGAAGAAAAAGATACATTACTGACATTGATAGAAAAGCTGAATACGTATTGGGACAGTCATTATAATCATAATGAGTATGAGCATCACAAAATTCACGAAAAAGGTCACTGTCAGCATCGGCATAACGATCATCACGGCGGCGAAAACCGCTATGATTCATAAGGAGAAGATTTTATATGTGGAAATATGTAAAAAGATATTTTCATTTTGCATTGCTTGCGGCAATGTTTATGGTCGGCGAGGTACTGATGGACTTAATACAGCCCGGACTTATGAGCAAAATTGTTGACGAAGGCGTACTTGGAATAAACAATAACGGCGTCGGAGACATTCACTTGATTCTGACGCTCGGTATTGCCATGATAGGGCTTGTCATATTCGGCGGGTTCTGCGGCTCAATGAATAATGTGTTTGCACATATGTCAAGTCAGAATATCGGAAACGAAATGCGAAAGGATTGTTTTCGTAATATTATGACCTTTTCATTCCCGCAAATCGACCGTTTCGGAACAGGTTCACTGGTAACACGAGTTACCAATGACGTTACACAGGTTCAGAACTTTGTCTCGCTGTTTGTCCGCGGCATGATTCGCACCACAATGCTGACAGTCGGCAGCATTTTCTTTATGTTTAACCTTAATCATCAATTTGGACTTATTGTTCTGTGTGCCTTCCCGTTTATACTTGGGTGTATGATTTTTTGCATGTATAAGGCAAGTCCGCTGCTGCCTAAGCTTCAGGCACAGCTCGACCAAATCAATGCTATAATGCAGGAGGACGTGTCGGGTATTCGTATTATAAAAGCCTGCGTACGTGAAATCTATGAGAAACTGCGTTTTGGGAAGGCAAATGATGAATTAATCAAAACACAGCTTCGGGTTCTTGTGATCTTTGCCTTTATGAATCCGGTTATGAATGCGCTGATGTACGTTGTCGTTGTAATAATTTTGCTGGTAGGCTCTTTTGAAGTTAAGGGGAATATTACAACACCAGGTATTATCATGGCGGAGATTACATATACAACACAGCTGCTTCACGGAATACTTATGCTGGTTATGCTTTTCCAGAACATCACCAAAGGCGTTACTTCATGGAAAAGACTTAAAGAAGTTCTGCACAGTGAGCCGGAGCTTAAAGACGGAGATTTTGACGGCAAAGCCCCGGCCTGCGGCAAAATCGAATTTCGGGACGTATCATTTGCTTTTCCCGGAAGCAATCAAACTGTTTTAAATCATATAAACCTGACAATTAATCCCGGCGAGACAATAGCCGTCATGGGCGAGACAGGCTGCGGAAAGACTGCGCTTGTCAGCTTAATACCGCGATTCTATGATGTCACTGACGGAGCCGTACTTGTCGATGATATTGATGTCAGGAATTATAAGCAAAAACCGCTGAGAGATAAAACAGCGATTTCTCTGCAAAAAAGCGAATTATTCAGTACGACTATCAGCAAAAATATTTCCTGGAGCAGACCGGACGCATCTGAAGAAGAGATTTGTGATTCGGCAAGAATTGCTCAGGCAGACGACTTTATTAAGTCTACGTCAAACGGATACAATACACCTGTTGCTGAACGGGGAATGAGCCTATCGGGCGGACAAAAACAGCGAGTTTCTATTGCCAGAGCAGTACTCAAACCTGCTGAAATTTTGATTTTTGATGATTCGACCAGCGCACTTGATTTGAAAACAGAAGCAGATTTATACGAGGCATTGGACGAGTTCAGACCGGAAGCAACCAAAATTCTCATCGCACAGCGTATAGCTTCTGTACGGCGCGCGGACAGAATTGCAGTTTTAAACAACGGAAGCATAGAAGCCTGCGGCACTCACGAAGAACTTATGCAGTCCTGCAAAACTTATCAGGATATCTATTATTCACAGATAGGAAGTGAGGGTGAGGACAATGAGTAACACAAAAACTGTTGAACGCAATATTCCAGGAATGAACAAACATAACAGATTTGTTGAAGCAGAACACGCAGAAAATGTCGGTGGTACGCTTAAGCGTATATTTACTTATTTTATGCGTGAAAAGTTTTTGGTAATCGGCATGCTTGCAATCGTCGTTTTCGGCACCCTTTGCGGTATTTATGCTCCGAGTCTGCAAAGTAGGGGCATTGATATAATTGCTGGAACGGACGGCGGAAGCCTGTCAAACACATTACTGCTTATGCTTACCGCATATTTGCTCTACAGCGGCAGCCAGCTGGTTCAGGGGTTAATCAGCGCAAATTTAAGTCAGAAAATAGTCAAAAAAATGCGTGAAGAGCTGTTCGGAAAAATAGTAGACTTGCCGGTAAAGTATCTTGATACTCATTCTCACGGCGATGTTATGAGCCGAATGACTAACGATATAGAAAATATTTCAACCACTGTTTCGCAGTCATTGCCCTCGCTGTTTTCCGGAGTGCTGACAATAGCAGGTACTGCCGCCGTTATGTTCTGGTACTGTTGGGAGCTTGCGCTTTTAAGCTGCACAACTGTTATTCTGACAGTGCTTGCAACCAAGATATTATCTAAGCGCGTTCGCAAATTTTCACGCAGCCGTCAGAAACTGCTGGGTTCATTGAACGGCACAGTTGAGGAAATGGTCTCCGGGTACCGAACAGTTGTGGCATATAACCATCAGGACATTATAACAGACGTTTTTTGTAAAACCTCTGATTCGCTGACAAAAGCCGGTATAAAGACCGAAATTTTCAGCGGCATCATGGGTCCGGTAATGAACTGTATCGGTAATATCGGCTTTGTAATCATTGCGGCATTCGGCGGATTGTTTGCAATCAAGGGGCTTATATCTGTCGGTGTAATTTCCGCATTTATAGTATACGCCAAGCAGTTCAGCCGTCCGATTAACGAAATAGCTCAGATTTACGGTCAGCTTCAGACAGCAGTTGCGGGCGCTGAACGAGTATTTGCAGTCTTAGACGAAACAAACGAAGACAAGTCAGGCGCAGAGCTTGAGAACAACGAGGCAGCAACTGTTAAATTCCGGAATGTGAACTTCTCTTACAAGCAGGGCTACCCGGTAATTCGCGATTTCACATTAACGGTTCCCTCAGGCAAAAAGGTTGCTCTGGTAGGAGCTACAGGCAGCGGAAAGACAACCGTGGTTAATTTGCTTATGCGTTTCTATGACATTAACAGCGGCGATATATACATCAACAACCAAAACATATCAGGCGTATCCAGAGACAGTCTGCGCAGAAATATCGCTATCGTTTTACAAGACACTGTGCTGTTTTCAGACACTGTCAAAAACAATCTGAAGTACGGCAACGAAAACGCCTCCGAACAACAGCTGGAAGAAGCTGCTGAAATGAGCCACTCTGATAAAATGATTCGGAGATTGCCGCAAGGATTTGACACCATTCTGACAGGCTCCGGAGAGAACATCAGCCAGGGACAGCGGCAGCTTATTGCTATCGCAAGAGCTTTCGTTGCTGATCCGAAAATACTGATTCTGGACGAAGCAACCTCAAATGTTGATACCAGAACTGAAAAAGCGATACAGGACGCAATGCAGTTGGTTATGAAAGACCGCACAAGCATTATCATCGCACACCGCCTGTCAACAATCAGAGACGCTGATATAATAGTCGTTATGGATCAGGGTCAAATAGTTGAAAGCGGCGGCCATGACAACTTGCTTGAGCAAAAGGGCAAGTATTATGAACTGTACATGACTCAGTACGCCGGCTTTGCAACATAATACTAATTTCTTCAGGCTCCTCTCCTACTATTTGGTGATATGTATGCCAAATAATAATATTTAATTTTTATTTAGCCTGCTTATTGAAATATGTCGTATTATGTGCTATAATAATTTATATTTATTTTTACAAAATTCGGAAAAGAGGTATAATTTATGGGCGGATTTTTCGGCACGGCATCTAAGGATGACTGCGTTTTTGATTTATTTTTTGGGATAGACTACCACTCTCACCTCGGCACACGCCGTGCAGGTATGGCAGTCTACAGCGAAGAAAACGGCTTTGACAAAGCAATTCATAACATAGAAGATGCGCCGTTCAGAACAAAATTCACAAAAGAATCCAATGAGATGCACGGCCATCTCGGAATAGGCTGTATTTCCGACTTTGAGGCACAGCCAATTCTTATGCGTTCGCACCACGGCACATTTGCGATAACAACAGTCGGAAAAATCAATAATTCAGACGAAATCGCCGAGAAAATAATCAGCGGCAATACTCACTTTTTTGAGATGCAAAACGGTGAGATTAACCAGACCGAACTTGTTGCCGCCATCATTAACCAAAAAGAAAACTTTATTGAAGGCATCAAATATGCTCAGGAAATAATCGACGGTTCGCTGAGTATGCTGATTTTAACCCCGAAGGGTATTTATGCCGCAAGGGATAAGCTCGGCAGAACTCCGATAGTTATCGGCAAAAAGGACGATGGATACTGTGCAAGCTTTGAGAGCTTTGCATATCTTAACCTCGGCTACAGCGACTATAAGGAATTAGGTCCGGGCGAAATTGCAGTTATGACTCCAGACGATGTAAAAACTCTTGTCTCACCCGGTAAAGACATGAAAATCTGTACCTTTTTGTGGGTTTACTATGGCTATCCGTCATCATCATATGAGGGAATAAGCGTTGAGAAAATGCGCTATAACTGCGGCAAGTTCCTGGCAAAACGAGACAGTGACAGTGATGATGTAAACCCTGATATTGTTGCAGGTATTCCTGACTCCGGAATAGCACACGCAATAGGCTATGCAAATGAATCTGGCGTTCCGTTTTCAAGACCGTTCGTTAAATACACACCCACATGGCCGCGTTCGTTCATGCCGACACATCAGAGCAAGCGTAACCTGATTGCAAAAATGAAGCTTATTCCTATACATGACCTTATAGACGGCAAGAGTCTTTTGTTTATCGACGATTCTATTGTCCGCGGAACACAGCTTCGTGAGACGACCGAATTTTTATATAACAGCGGAGCTAAAGAGGTTCATATCAGAACCGGATGTCCTCCTCTTCTTTTCGGCTGTAAATACCTCAACTTCTCGCGTTCAAACTCTGAAATGGAGCTTATTACACGCCGGGTAATAAAAGAACTCGAAGGCTGCGACCCTGACAGCGAAACACTGAGCGAATACGCAAACCCTGACAGCGAAAAATATAAAACTATGGTCGAAAAGATCAGAGAACAACTGCATTTCACTACACTCAGATATCACCGTCTTGACGATTTAATCGAGTCGGTCGGAATAGACCCCTCAAAACTCTGTACATATTGCTGGAACGGTAAGGAATAATTCAAGCAATAAAGGCCCGTTGGAAAATTCCAACGGGTCTTTATTATTTACTTGTGTTCCTCAAGCCACCTTAAAGCGGTATAGGCGTATACAGCGCTGCCTGTCGGAAGAACATCTTCGTCAAACTTGACCTTCGGGTGATGCTGAGGATATGAATAGCCTTTCTCAGGCTGACCCGCCGCAAGCGCAAGCATTATAGACGGAACCTTCTGACTGACATAAGCAAAATCCTCAGAACCGGCAGTCTTAGACGAATTGCCGGAACCGGACATGGCGTTCAGTTCTGCAACAGAAAACGCCCCGTTGCCCAGCAATTCCTTTGTATACTTCAAAGCGGATTCTGACAACTCAGCGTTATTTACAAGTGTAGGACAGCCGCTCCCAAAGGTAACCTCGGCATTTGCACGAAAGGCTTCTGCTGTCGATTTTGAAATATCAGTCAATCGTTTTTTGATATATCCGCGAATCTCCTCGTCAAAAGTCCTGATGCTTCCGCCCATAACAGCTGTATCAGGAATTGCATTTGCCGCTGTTCCCGCATTCATTGTGCCAATGGTTAAAACAGCCTTATCGGTAAGCGCCAGCTCACGCGCATGAATTTCCTGAATCGAAATGAGTATATGCGCTGCCGCAGTGATTGGGTCAACGCCTATATTCGGCATTGAGCCGTGACAGCCTGTGCCTTGAACCTTGATTTCAAAATAGTCTGCCGCCGGAGCGCTGACGCCCGGAGCTGATACAATCACCGTACCGGCTGGAAACGGCATACCTGCCATAACGTGAATCATCAAAGCGGCGTCAACTTGTGGATTTTCAAGCAACCCTGCCTCTATCATATCATTTGAGCCCTCGAAAATTTCCTCTGCCGGCTGAAACATCAATTTGACAGTTCCTTCGATTTCGTCCTCATGCTTCTTTAAAAGCCTTGCTGCGCCGAGCAACATCGCCGTGTGCATATCATGACCACAGGCATGCATATTTCCGTTTGCTGAGCGGAATTCAATATCTGCCTCCTCTTTGATTGGAAGCGCGTCCATATCCGCTCTGAGAAGAAAGACCTTGCCCGGCTTCTTCCCGCCTATCAGCGCAGTAAGACCTGCTCTGCCGCACTTCTGCGGCTCACAGCCCATTTGGGACAGCTCATCTTTCACATAAGCAAGCGTTTCAGGAATATCAAATTCTGTCCCCGGATGAGTGTGCAAATACCGTCTGGCTGTAACCAGCTGTTCACGGAATACCTTTGCCTCTTTGAGTAATTGTTCACTTGTCATAAGCTCTTATCTCCGTTCCATAACAAATGATTTGTATAGTTCTATTATATCATATTAACTATATTATATTATATCCAAGCATAGTTATCTATAATCAAAACACCGCCGGCGCACTGTTCACGCCTTGGCGGTGTCATAATAAGCTTGTTAATTAATCCGTAATTTCGCTGTGGAATTCCTGGAGCGACTTCACGCCGGATTTACTGTTTTGCATAGCTTTGATACCGGCAATACTTGCTTTGGCTTCAGCCATTGTCGTCATATAAGGAATACGTCCTTTGATAACGCCCTTTCTGATATAGCTGTCGTCAGCCGCACCCTTTTTATCATTCGGGGTATTGATAACAATGCTTACTTCTCCGTTTGTTATTATATCAAGCACATTCGGTCTGCCCTCGTTAAGCTTGGCAACCTTCTTTGACGGAATTCCGTGCTTCTGCAAATAATCACTGCTTCCTTCGGTTGCAATAATCTCAAAGCCGCAGTCATAGAAGCCCTTGGCAACCTCTGCAAGCTCGTCCTTGTCACGATCTCTGACGCTGATCAGCACCTTGCCGGATACAGGGAGCTTTGTCTGTGTTGCCTCCTGCGCCTTGGCAAACGCCTCGCCAAAGCCGGACGCCATTCCGAGAACCTCGCCGGTCGAACGCATTTCGGGTCCGAGTACTGGGTCAACCTCCTGGAACATATTGAACGGGAATACTGCTTCCTTTACGCCATAGTGCGGTATCTTCTTCTCAGTGAGCGCAGGTACGGGAGATTCCTTGCCTGTGAGCGGAGATGTAATTATCTCGGTCGCAAGCTGAACCATTCTGACATTGCACACCTTTGAAACGAGCGGCACCGTTCTGGACGCTCTCGGGTTTGCTTCAAGAACATAAACCTTATCATCCTCAATGGCATACTGCATATTCATAAGACCGCGTACATTCATTTCTTTCGCAATTTTTCTTGTATATTCCTTAATTGTCTCAACATGCTTTTCCGGTATGTGGAGTGACGGCAGAATACATGCCGAATCACCGGAATGTATACCGGCAAGCTCAATATGCTCCATAACGGCCGGAACAAATACATTTTCACCGTCACTGATTGCATCCGCCTCGCACTCCATTGCATGGTTCAGGAAACGGTCAATCAGGATAGGTCTGTCAGGTGTCACGCCTACTGCCGCATTCATGTATACCCTAAGGCTGTCTGCATCGTGTACGACCTCCATACCTCTGCCCCCAAGCACATATGACGGACGAACCATAACAGGATAGCCAATCTCGTCGGCAATCTTAAGCGCCTCGTCAACATCGACTGCCATTCCGGATTCAGGCATCGGAATTTCGAGCTTGTCCATCATCTCACGGAACAAGTCTCTGTCCTCTGCCAAATCAATAGTCTCAGGCGTAGTACCCAGGATATTCACACCGTTCTTCTTAAGCTCAGCCGCAAGGTTAAGCGGTGTCTGACCACCAAACTGCGCTATTACACCGACCGGCTTTTCCTTGTCGTGTATGCTCAGAACATCTTCAAGCGTGAGCGGCTCAAAATAGAGCTTATCAGATGTGTCATAATCAGTCGAAACAGTTTCCGGATTACAGTTTACTATAATTGTTTCAAAGCCGAGCTTCTTTAAAGCCATTGCGGCATGAACACAGCAATAGTCAAACTCGATACCCTGTCCGATTCTGTTCGGACCGCCGCCCAAAATCATGATTTTCGGCTTATCAGTATTGACCGGGCTTTCGTCCTTCATGTTATACGATGAATAATAGTACGCCGCATCCTCTGTGCCGCTGACGTGTACGCCCTCCCAAGCCTCAAATATGCCGGCATTAATTCTTGCGTTTCTTATATCGGCCTCCGATACGTCAAGAATACCGCTGAGATATCTGTCAGAAAATCCGTCCTTCTTTGCGCTTTCAAGCACATCAGCCGGCGGAACACTGCCCTTATATGATTTGAGAGCTTCCTCCTCTTCAACCAGTTCCTTCATCTGTTCAATAAAGTAATGCTTAATCTTAGTGATATTATAAAGCTCCTCAACGCTTGCGCCTTTACGCAGCGCTTCATACATTATAAACTGGCGTTCACTACTCGGCGTGCTAAGCAGCTTAAGCAATTCATCTTTTGACTTTTCAGCAAAGTCCTTTGCTCCGCCAAGACCGTATCTACCTGTTTCAAGGCTTCGGATCGCTTTCTGGAACGCTTCTTTATAAGTCTTTCCTATGCTCATTACCTCACCTACGGCACGCATCTGTGTACCGAGCTTGTCTTCTGCGCCTTTGAACTTCTCAAATGCCCAGCGAGCAAACTTGATTACTATATATTCACCGTCAGGATAATACTTGTCAAGCGTGCCGTACTTTCCGCACGGAATGTCACTCAGGTCAAGTCCGGCAGCAAGCATAGCAGACACAAGGGCAATCGGGAAGCCTGTCGCTTTTGAAGCAAGCGCCGAAGAACGCGAGGTTCTCGGATTGATTTCGATTACAATTATTCTGCCGTCCTTGGGGTTTCTTGCAAACTGTACGTTTGTACCGCCTATAACTTCGATTGCTTCAACAATCTTATATGCCTGGCGCTGAAGCTCCGCCTGAACGTCCTCCGGGATAGTAAGCATTGGTGCACTGCAGAACGAATCTCCCGTATGCACGCCGAGAGGGTCGATATTCTCAATGAAGCAAACAGTTATCATGTTACCCTTTGCGTCTCTGACAACTTCAAGCTCAAGCTCCTCCCAGCCGAGAACAGATTCCTCAACAAGCACCTGTCCGACAAGGCTTGCCTGCAAGCCTCTTTCGCAAACCGTCTTAAGCTCCTCTGTGTTGTACACAAGACCGCCGCCTGCTCCGCCCATGGTATATGCCGGGCGCAGCACAACCGGATAGCCAAGCTTGTCCGCTATATCAAGAGCTTCTTCAACCGTATATGCAACTTCGCTTCTTGCCATTTCGATGCCAAGGCTGTTCATTGTCTCTTTAAACGCAATTCTGTCCTCGCCTCTGTCAATGGCGTCAACCTGAACACCGATAACCTGCACGTTATACTTATCAAGGACTCCGGCCTTTGCAAGCTCTGAACACAGATTAAGTCCCGACTGACCGCCGAGGTTCGGAAGCAATGCGTCGGGGCGTTCTTTTTCGATAATCTGAGTAAGTCTTTCAACATTAAGCGGCTCAATATACGTCACGTCCGCAGTTTCAGGGTCAGTCATAATCGTAGCAGGGTTTGAGTTAACAAGAACAATTTCATAGCCCAGCTTACGCAGCGCTTTACAAGCCTGTGTTCCCGAATAGTCAAACTCACAAGCCTGACCTATAATAATCGGTCCGGAACCGATAATCAGAACCTTATGAATATCATCTCTCTTTTTCATGTTTCTCCTCTTTCTCCTTATAAAACTTTAAATATATTATCATATATAATGCAAAATTTGTCAAGTATGAATTACACTATGTATTCCATGGCTTAAGAACGTATAGTCCTATAAATTTCTACCCCAAAGCTATAACATTTTTTAAATAGTCAAGCGTTTTAAAATCGTGTTCAAGCTGAGTGCGTACAAAATCTTCGCCAATGCTTGCGAGATACTGCATGGCGGCATCGCTTAAGCTGAACGCCAGAATGTGCCTACTGTCAGCAGTGGTGATGAACTTTATCGCATTAAATATCCCCTCGCTGACCTCGGACAGTGCAACGCCGTATTCTCTGCACTTTTCGCAGTAGAAAACTCCTCCGCTTCTGCTGAAATACTGCGCGTTACTGCTTCCGCATTCCGCACAGCCTTCACAGTCGGGTGCAAAGCCTGCGGCTGCAAGCGCTCTGAACTGAAACACCGCTCGTATCTTCACTGCCTTCTTGGCAGTACAGTCATCACGGTCAAGCAGATACAGCATGTTTAGGATAAGGCTGAGAAGCTCGTTCTCTTCGGCTCCCTCGCGGCAGATTTGATTGATTATGTCACAGAAGTATGAAGCATACGCCATTTTTTCGAGCGAATTGCGTATATTTGAAAAAGCGCTGATAACTTCGCCTTCGTTTAGCTTAAGGAGTGAACCGTCACGTCCTTTAAACAGAGTAAAATCCGAATACGAAAACAACTGAGTTGCGGTAAGCAGACCTGACCTGTTAGTTCTGGCACGGCTTGCAAGAACGGAAACCTTGCCGCAGTCTTTGCCGAGCACGGTCAGTATACGGCTGTTTTCACCATATTTGACTTCACGGGTAACAAGCCCCGTAATATCGATATTCGGCATATGCACACTCCTCTATATACTGACTACTTCTCAAATCCCATTTCGGTTATGAAGTTTTCAAGGTTACGCCAGTTTTCTTTAACCTTGACCCAAAGCTCAAGATACACTTTATTGCCCAAAAACCGCTCTATATCCTGCCTTGCCTGACGGCCTATGTCCTTAAGCTTCTCGCCGCCCTTACCGATAATAATTCCCTTATGGCTCGGCTTCTCACAGTAGATTGCCGCAAGTATCTCATATGTTCCGTTTTTGCGCTGAGACATCTTTTCGATTTCAACAGCTATTCCGTGCGGAACCTCCTGATTGAGCAGCCGCAAAGCCTTTTCGCGTATAAACTCGGCCACTATCTGGCGTTCGGGCTGGTCGGTTATTACATCGTCCGGAAAGAACTTAGGTCCCTCCTGCATGTACTCCTTGACCGTCTCCATAAGCCTGTCTACATTGTTGCCCTTCTGCGCCGAAATAGGCACAATATCGGAAAAATCATATAGGTCTTTAAGCGAGTCCAGAACCGGCAGCAAATTAAGCTTAGGCACAGTATCTATTTTGTTCACGGCAAGAATGACCGGAACGCCTGACTTTTTAAGACCTGCAAGCGCTTCCTTTTCAAGCTCAAGCTCACGCTCTGAGATATTACAGTCTACGACATAAATCAATGCGTCAATATCCTGTGTGGCGGAATATATATACTTCTCCATTCTCTCGCCCAGCTTATTTTGCGGCTTGTGAATTCCCGGAGTGTCAATCAAAACAAGCTGAAAGTCATCGCCTGTATGAACTCCGAGAATTTTTGTTCGGGTTGTCTGCGGCTTTCGTGACACGATAGCCACCTTTTCTCCTATTATTTTATTAAGCAAAGTGGACTTCCCGGCATTGGGGCGTCCGGTTATAGCAACAAATCCGGATTTCATAGAATCTCCCTCATTAATTAAATATCTTATTTTTCTTATCTATCTTCTTATCACTTATTCCAAAAACAAACAAAGCCGCGGCCGCAACAAACAAAATAGTAAATATCAGGTTCGGCATCTTTATAAGCTGCATGAACGTATACTTAAGCCTTGATAAATCCGAGAAGGTCAGAAAAGCCACAATCACAGCGCAAATTGCAGCCAGAAGCACAGCTCCTGCGGCTGTGTCCTTCGCCGCTTTGGCAAGCTCTGATTTTTCCGGTGAAGCCAGATCAACCACAGTCTCAATCGAGGTATTGAGCGCCTCCATAGTTATGACTAAAAATATAGTCAGAATCAGCACAAGCGTATTTACTTTGGGTATTTGGTAAATACATGAAAATATAAACACGGCAATTGCCGCAACAATATGCACTCTGAAATTCCGCTCATTCTTTATACATGTCCATATTCCGCAAAAGGCAAATTTAAAGCTGCGAATCAACTTAATCATCGCGCAAGCCCCATCTTGTCAAGTATTTCGCGCTGATAGCCGAACATCTCCTCCTCGTCCTCGGGAGTCATATGGTCGTAGCCGAGCAGATGAAGCATAGAATGTACGGTCAGGAACCCTACCTCGCGCTCAAAGGAATGACCGTATTCCTCCGCCTGCTCTTCAGCGCGTTCAAGCGATATGACTATATCGCCGATACATATTTCGCCCATCTCGCTGATCTCGGCATAGTCCTCCTCTATATCGCCCTTTTCATCATACTCAAACATCGGAAACGACAGAACATCCGTGGGTCTGTCTATATTCCTGTGAAGCTTGTTCAGCGTTCTTATTTCTTCATTGTCAGTAAGCATTACGCTGATTTCCACATCAGTCCGCAAATCGAAAAACTCAAGCGTTGCTCCCGCCGCGGCACTAATCAAGTCCTTGAGCTTCTTTCCGACCTTTATTTTATTCTGTTGATTTAATACTGCAACCTTCATCTGCCATTAATACTCCAATTCATAAAATCTATTTTCGATTGTCTGAGGGTTTATTCCTTTGTTTTTTCGCAGCCCGTTCACGCTCCATAGTTTTGCGCTCATACGCCTTAACAATCTTCTGTACCAGCGGATGGCGGACAACGTCGGTTTCGGATAGATACATAAACTCTATTCCCTCTATATTTTTAAGCACTATTTCAGCGTCGCGCAATCCGGATTTTTTATCTCTCGGCAAATCAACCTGAGTTATATCGCCGGTCACGACTATCCTTGACGCAAAGCCCATACGCGTCAGAAACATCTTCATCTGCTCCGGAGTTGTGTTCTGCGCCTCGTCGAGAATAATAAACGCGTCATCAAGAGTACGGCCTCTCATATATGCAAGCGGAGCCACCTCAATTTGTCCTCGTTCAATGTTCTTATGAAACGATTCATATCCGAACATCTCACCAAGCGCATCATATAGCGGTCTTAAATATGGGTCAACCTTCTCCTGCATATCACCGGGCAGAAATCCGAGACTTTCGCCAGCCTCAATCGCCGGACGAGTAAGGATTATACGCTTGACCTCTTTGTTTTTAAAGGCACGCACTGCCATCGCAACGGCAAGATAGGTCTTTCCGGTTCCGGCAGGTCCGATACCGAACACTATAGAGTTATTTTTTATCTTGTCCACATACTGCTTCTGACCGAGCGTTTTAGCCTTAAGCGGCGTACCGTTTGCAGTGATGCAGATTACGTCCTTACCCAGTTCTTCAAGCTGTTCTTCGTTTCCTATCTCAATCTGCGACATAACGTAGCGAACCTCCTGCTCGCCGATTGTATCTCCGTTTGCCGCCATAGCCAAAAGACGGTTAACGGCGCTGACTGCCTTGCCGACTTTGTCAGGCTCTCCGCCTATTTTTATCTCAGAGCCTCGATTTATAATCGCAACGTCAAGCTCTTTTTCTATTATCTTTACATTCTCATCATAACTACCAAAAAGGTTAATGACAAGATCCATTCTTTCAACTTCAATGTGTCTTTCCATCAAACTACCTCTCGTCACCCGGATGAACTCTCTCCCGAAAAAAAGCTGAAAACTGTGGTTTTCCGGACATTTTAAACTCATATTATATTAATACTTTTTTCAATAGTTTTACCCAAGTGTATCAGATATATTTTTACTTAATATATGATAATCTAAAAAGAAAATTTTGTCAAGTATGAGAGGATCACCAAAAACACCACATCTAACCTATCAAACAGTTTAAAGCGGCTTGTCCGTTCAGAACAAGCCGCTTAAGTCTTTATTATATTAATTCCAAGCCGATGCGTCGTCTATCGTAACCGTCTGCGTTGCCTCGTCCCAGCCTACTACATAGCCGAAAGCCTCTGCCATAAATCTGATAGGGATATACATACGTCCGCCGATGTCATACTGCTTTGTGAAAGCCGCAACATCCATCTGTGTTATTGTTGTATTGCCAAAATTTTCTATTTTAGATATAAAGGTTTTTCCCTCCTGGATAATATACAAGTCGCTCTTATCCATAACATATGCGCCCTTGAGATTCTCATCATACTTGACAGTCTTGTTCATCTTCTCTGAAACAAATCTTAAAGGAACAAAGGTTCTGTCGTCTTGCTCGATAATCTCGCCCATATCTTCTGGAATTTCCTGAACAACGCCGTTAATGACAATGCTCTGTGCAGCAGCAAAAGCAGCCTGTGAAAAACTGCACATCATACAAACTGCCGCAATAATACCAATCAGTCTTTTCATATAAATCTCCTCCGAAATACTAAACAATTTTCTTCTGAACTTATTTAATTATATCATAAGATACTACAGGTTGCAACAATTATTTTTGTGTTAATATCTGCCGAGAATCAGCACAAATTACTGTCACGGCACAGACGTAATATAAGCCGGGATATTTCTATAACGTCATTTTTGTCAAAAACCGCCTTAACATCGCCGAGTGACAGAAACTCTGTTCCGCCGAAGTCAATAGCCGCATTTTCAAACCGCTGTTTTCCTCCCGCTGCCGCAACAGCCTTGTCCGCAACCGAAATATACGAAGCCTTATCAGGCAGGTATCCGCAATCGGCGGCTCTGTATATCGCCGCAGCAGCATACATGGTTTCCAAATCGCTGCTTTTCGCACTGTACGGCACAGTAAACCTGTAGTCCGCACGCATAAGTACAAGCAGGGCGCGCACGCCGTAGTAAACCAGTCTGCTCCTTATTTCCAATGTTATTATTGTACTGTCACCGAACACAGTCACAGCATCAGCATACAGTCCCCTCGTCTTTGAACCAAGTCTGATTATAAGGTCAGTTGAATATGACTTGTCACTAACGCCGTATACGCCGTCCGGGAAGCCGGCAGAATACGCCGTTTCGGGGCATAAAACATTCAGTTCATGAGACAGCTTGGCCGCCTGTGACTTGAATTCCGCAACGGACTCAGGAGCCATATCGCCGCAAGCGATATATCTGTACAGCTCAGAAAACACCTTTCCGGCAAACACCGCATTATTTTCATCACCGTCAGGCATAATGTTTATACTGTCGAACCTGACAATGTCCGAAAATCCACCGTCAGCCTCGACAAACAGCTGCTTAGGATATTCTGTCGCAGAACGGAAGGTGTAAGCGATAACATCACCCAAACGGTAACTGCTTATTCTGTCCGGCAGGTTAAAATAAGTGCCTGATGCATATTCCAGAATGCGAAGATTTTTAAGCCGACCCGAACCCACTCTTTTAGAAAATCCATCAATGAACCGTGTATAATCCTCTTTTTTACTCATGCGCGCATATATGCCGCCGCTGCTGTACGCAAGCTCTTTAAGCTCACGCTCAAAGCAGTTCTCTGACACCGACAGGACGCTCAAACTCAAACCTTCGGGCACGGTGAAATTGCCCTCAAATCCCGAACATGTCACAAGCACAGCTTCACACGGCAGACTGCGGTGTTTGAATTGCTTGATTATTTTCGTTATATCCAGTCCGGCTGATTCGGTAGGGTTTTCCAGGTCGTTAATCCATCTGCTGAGCTGTGAAAAATTTATTTCATCTCTTTTAAGCGGCTCTGAACTGAATAACTGTCCGCCTATATCCAAAATTAGGCAGTCGGCATACAAATCCTGGCGCCGTATAAGCTCCTGAAGGCACTCAGCAGCAATATGTCCCGCCGCACTCTTAAGTCCGGCAGTATCAAGGATATAAAGCAAATTACTACCGGTAAGCACACTGCCGCTGCTTTTATCTACAGAAAACAAATAAACGCCGGTCCAATCGTTTCCATTTCCGCCCGACAGATACGCCGCGTTTTGGAATTTCCGGCAATTATTCAAATTATTGTATTCAATACGCAGTGTAAAGCAATCGCCTGTCACAGCGGCGGCATGTATATGCAGTCCGTCGTCACAATTGTCAAGTGTAATATAATGAGTTGATGAGACGACACGTTTCACAAAATCTCCGTCAACAAGAAAATCAATCGAAACACTGCTGTCTGAGCTCACCGTCTTTTGTCTCTCGCTTTCACTGCGCACAAACGTATCACACTCGGTCGAAAGCGGTATTGATATCTCCGAATATTCCGCATCTAAGTTCATCAGTGCGGCCGAGGTGACCTCAAGTGTCAGCCTGTTTGACCTATCCGAACCCCTCGGCAGTCCCGCACAGCTTATTCTGCATTTTCCGCCGCTTTGTGTCAGTCTGAAGCTGCCGCCGGTATCTGTGTTTAAATCAGTTACTTTCCCGGCAAAACTTTTACTGCCCGACTTGAAAGAAAATCCGTTTACAGCCGAATCGTCCGGCAGTGAAAATTCAAGCTCAAAACAGGGTTGTCCATCTGTGATAAGTCCGAACGTATGCGTCATCACACAGCCGAACTTGGCGGAAATTCTTCCGCGTATTTTTATTTCGTCTATTTTTACATTCATGGTATAATTTTTATGACCGGACTTGCAGAGCAAGCCCGCATACTTTGACTAACTGCTTTGTAATGCGGAACTGATATTATACTCCGAATAGTTCCTTTGTATACGGCAGGGTCAGTATCCAGTCACAGTATTCATGCCATTCGGCGAGCTTATGATTCCTGCGCGCATAGTACATATTGAGTAAATTCTCGTAGTTCATTGTAATCGTACGTCTTTGGTTATAGCTCGACGGCAGAAGCTGAATAATGTCATACCAATCCGCCTTGTCTTTGGTTTCGATATAATGCTCACGCTTAACCTCCATAAACTCAATATACGCAGTAAGCGCCTCAACAGCCGACTTGCTCATATGGTCGTGTGAAAAGTCGGAAAGCTCAAAAGGCTTTGAATGAATTTTGTGCATGGTACTTGTAGAATTTGCAACCGTTGCAACCTTGTAAGTATCAAATTCCTTCCACCAGTACATAGGCGCAGTTATATCAACGCTCACCAAAATCTGTCTGATGAACTTTCTGTGGTCGCTGCCCGCTTTGCACAGCCGCTTTGCAAGATCCAAATCATTAACGCCGAGGATATAATTTCCTTCAGTGTCATATCGGCTGTCGCTCCTCGCCCAGCTGTTCATCGGGTTTCTTGCGCCGCGTATCGCACCTTCAAAATTCATCACCTTTGAGTTTTCTATCTTTATCATAACTTTCTCCTAAAACTAAATATCGAGGTTAATAACCGACGTGCCTCGCTCTATAATAAACTGACGTCTTGGTTCAACCTTATCGCCCATCAGAATTGTGAACGTCTCGTCCGCCTGCTGTGCATCGTCCAAATCAACACGAAGCATAATTCTCGTCTCGGGGTTCATTGTAGTCTCCCAAAGCTGTTCGGGGTTCATCTCACCAAGACCCTTATATCGCTGAATAGCCGGCTGCCTGCCCTCGCCCATCTCCGCGAGTATATCCTGAAGCTCCTGGTCTGTATATGCGTATCTCTCGGTCTTGCCTCTCGAAATCTTATAGAGCGGCGGCTGAGCGATGTACACACGTCCGTCCTCAATCAACGGACGCATGTATCTGAAGAAGAATGTCAGAAGCAATGTTCTGATATGCGCTCCATCGACATCGGCATCCGCCATAATAACCACCTTGCCGTATCTTACCTTGTTTATATCAAACTCGTCGCCTATTCCTGCGCCGAGAGCTGTAATTACCGGTGTTAGCTTATCGTTTCCGTAAATCTTGTCAATACGTGCCTTTTCAACATTTAGCATCTTTCCCCAAAGCGGCAGGATAGCCTGAAAACGTCTGTCACGTCCCTGCTTTGCGCTGCCGCCCGCCGAATCACCCTCGACAATATATATCTCAGTGTATGTATTGTCGCGGTCAGAACAGTCGGCAAGCTTACCCGGAAGCGAGCTGCTTTCGAGCGCCGATTTACGTCTTGTATTCTCTCTTGCGCGCTTTGCCGCCTCTCTTGCACGCGAAGCGGTCAGCGCCTTGTCAACTACAATCTTGGCAACCGCCGGGTTCTCTTCAAAGAACTCACCGAGCTTCTCTACCACCATTTTCTCGACTACGTTACGCATTTCGCTGTTGCCGAGCTTGGTCTTTGTCTGACCCTCAAACTGCGCCTCGGTGACCTTTACGCTGATAACGCACGACAAGCCCTCTCGTGTATCCTCACCCTTGAGGTTCGCCTCGCTCTCTTTCAGCATACCGACCTTTCTGGCATACTCGTTTATGACCTTGGTTAGTGCAGTCTTAAAGCCTGTCTCGTGAGTTCCGCCCTCGGTCGTGTTGATGTTGTTCGCAAAGCTCATTATCATCTCGTTATAGCCATCGTTGTACTGCATGGCAACCTCTGCCTCACAGTTCTCACGCACAGCATTGACATAAATAACATCTTCATGGAGCGGTTCCTTGTTGCGGTTCAAAAACTCAACAAATTCACGTATACCGCCGTCGTACTTGAGTTCAATGCGCTGCTTATCCTCAGGCGCATCGGGACGCTTGTCTATGAGCACTATTCGTATTCCCGCATTCAGGAAAGCCTGCTCACGGAGACGTCTGCGCAAAATGTCAAAGTCATATTCAAGCGTCTCGGTAAATATTTCGCCGTCCGGCTTGAAGTGAACCTTTGTACCGGTCTTGTCCGTATCGCCGATTTGCTTGAGCGGCTCGAGGCGCTTTCCCCTCTCATATTTTTGATAATATACATGCTCGCCATTGCAAATCTCGACCTCGAGGTATTCGGAAAGCGCGTTAACAACCGACGCACCAACGCCGTGCAGACCGCCGGACACCTTATATCCGCCGCCGCCGAACTTACCTCCGGCATGAAGCTGAGTAAACACAACCTCAACCGCCGGTATGCCCATCTTGGGATGAATTCCGACCGGTATACCACGTCCGTTATCCGTAACGGTGATTGAGTTATCCTCCTCAATTTCAACAATTATATCTGTACAGAATCCCGCAAGCGCCTCGTCTATCGAGTTGTCTACAATTTCATAAACAAGATGATGAAGTCCGCGTGAAGATGTCGAACCGATATACATACCGGGTCTTTTTCTTACAGCCTCAAGTCCTTCAAGTACCTGTATTTGATTTTCGTCATAGCTGTCGCCTGTCGGGACGCTTGTAATGTGCTGTTCTTCCTGCATAAAATTCACTCCAATTCATTTTTCTGTATGCTTCATTTTTCTGTATGCCGCTGCATTTACCGGCTTAAAGCCATGCACGGCGTATGTTAATCCGCATCAAGCAACTGCGCGTGCGGAATGTATCTGCGTTTTGCTCTGCCTGCCAGAGTCCTCGATGAGATATTTGTTATATAAACCACACTTTGATTGTTGATTTCACAAACCACAACCGATTTCGGAATATCATCGGCAACACTTCTGACAAAGCCCTCCTCCTCCGCTATCCTTAAAAACTCACGGGAATGCTTTGCGATTGAAATATTATCCAAATCAAGTATGGCGATAATGTCATTTGTATCGACCGATATATTCTTTCCAAGGTGCAAGTACATTGTGTGTTCTCCTTTTATAGCCGCTTTAGTCGCCTGCGGCAGCTGAACAGGCTAATCTATTACTTTTCCGTCGTCTACATGAATAATTACGCTGTCGTCTGTTATTGCCTCAGTCATCTCGTCAATATCGGTGCAGGTTATGATAATCTGCATTCCGCTGATGTTGCCGAGGACAAACGCCTGACGCTTCCGGTCAAGCTCGCTCATAATATCATCGAGCAGCAGCAGCGGCGTTTCGCCGGTCTCGTTTTTTATAAGTCTCGCCTCGGCAAGCTTTTCAACCAGCACGACTGTTTTTTGCTGTCCCTGCGAGGCAAAGGCACGTGCGTCCTTGCCGTTTATATCAAAGCACACGTCTTCACGGTGCGGACTTACCAAAGTCTCGCAGTATTCCTGTTCACGCTTCTCGTTACGGATCAGGCGCGCTTCAAACCTCTCGCGTATCTCCTGCTTTGACGGAACTTCATCTGTATTGATACGTCCGATTGACGACATGTACCGATATGTCAGCTCCTCACGACCGCCTGATATATCATACTGGATCTCCTTTGCAGTATCTTCAAGCCGTTTCGTAAACTCGCAGCGGTAAGCAATGACCTCAGTTGCTATATCGGTCAGCTTTTTATTCATGATTTCAAGCATGGTCTTGTTCGGATTCTGCATCTTGAGCAAGGCGTTCTTGCTGTCCACGATTTTCCGAAGCTCGCTGACCGCCGAAAAATAATTCGGTCTGAGCTGGCTTATCACCATATCAAGATTTTTCCGCCGTCCGCCGGGGCCGTTTTTAACCAGACCCAAAAGCTCGGGCCCAAAGTACACCGCATTGAATTTTCCGAGCAGCTCACTTATTTTCTTAAGCGGAATTTCATTGTACAGTATCGACTTTCGTTTCCCTTTGTCAAGCCGTATTTTGAGCTCGCAGTCCCTGTCAAATGCGGTATATTCCATCGAAATCTCTGCCTTATCGCAGCCGTGCCGTATAAGCTCGGAATCCCTCGGCGTTCGGTTCGACTTGCCCATTGAGAACATATGAACCGCCTCTAAAATATTTGTCTTGCCCTGAGCGTTGTCACCGTAAATGATATTCACACCGCCGCCGAACTCCACAGCTTCTTCCTTATAATTTCTGAAATTCGAGAGGCTTAAAGTATTGATTTTCATATATTGCCTGAAATTCCTTAATCTGCCGACCTGCGCAGTCTGATAGGCAGAATCATGTACATATATTCATCGCCCTCAACCGGTGTGATAACCAACGGATTAACACTCTTGTTGAACTTCATAAGGATTTCATCATCCCTAACAACATTGAAAACGTCCTGAAGGTACTTATTGAAAAATCCTATTTCAAGCGAAGTATCCGGCGGTGTATCGACTGCAATGTTATCATCAACCGAGCCTGCGGACGTGGTACAGGATACGTTTATATTTCCGTCAGTGATATGGAACTTTATCGGACCCTTTACAACATCGTTAAGAATTATAAGCGAGGCTCTCTTGACGGAGTCGGCAAGCTGATGCCTTGAACATACGAACTCCAAATCAAACGAAGTCGGAAGAATTCTTTCGTAATTGGTATAGCTTCCCTCTATCAAACGCGTCACAAGCCTACAGCTTTCAAACATAAAAATTGCGTGACCCGGGGTTGCAATAATTCTGATATCCTCCTCCGAATCACCTATAATTTTGGCAATCTCGGAAAGTGATTTTTCAGGTATAATCATCTCACGCTCTTCAAAGTCGTTCGGAAGCTCAGCCCTTCGCAGAGCGATTCTGAATCCGTCAAGCGCAACCATGGTAAGACCCGTCTTCTGAATTCTGAAAAGAGCGCCCATACGGGTCGGGTCGTTATCCGATTTTGCCGATGCAAATATCGTGTTTTCAATCATCTCTCTTAAGATATTTCCCGGCAGGCTGACCGAATAATCCTCATCAACATGCGGCAAATCCGGGAACTCGTCAGCCGCAATTCCGGGTATTTCAAATCTCGCCTTTCCGCTTTTAACCAAAGTCAGGTTATTATCGTCCGTATCAATAGATACCGTACTGTCACCAAGCGAAGCCAATATGCCGCCGAACATTTTGGCTTTGATAACAACCTCGCCGGGTTCTATAACCTCTGCCTGAATCACGGCTTCAATTCCTATCTCCAAATCGTTGCCGATAATCGTCACATTACCGCTTTTCTCCGCTTTGATATACACTCCCTCTAAAACAGCGAGGTTTGAGCGGGCAGAAACAGCTCTTGACACAGTAGCCACGGCAGAGCTCAAAATATCTCTTTCGCATATAATTTTCATTCAAAAAATCCCTTTCCGTCTTATGGTTTTATTCTTAAGTCAAAGCAATATAATTCTGCTTATAATAAACTACTCAATCACACTTTCTAATTATAGCATAAAACAAAATTTTAGGCAAACATTTTTTTAGATAATTTATACATATTTTTCCATTAAATCTTAATATTATCACTAATAAATATTCCTGTCATAATTTTTTCGGCTCAATTATGTATAATACGAAAATTTTTTTCGTATATTTCTTGACAAACAAAAACATCTTGCGTATAATTAAAAACACGAAAGTAAATTTCATATTTATAAAAGGTTTTAGCGAAAAAAATTTTAAAAGGAGGAAGCGGCGTTGCTTCAAGTGATTTAATTTAACATACACACCTTAAACAGGTGCGATCACAGCCGCAAAAAATCATTATGAAACGAATAATACTTCACAGTGATATGAACAACTTTTATGCGTCGGTTGAGTGTATGCGAAGACCGGAGCTTAAAGACAAATATGTTGCAGTCTGCGGAAGCCGTGAGGACAGACACGGCATAGTTCTTGCCAAAAATCAGAAGGCGAAAGAAATGGGCGTCACGACCGGCGAAGCTATATGGCAGGCGAAGCTGAAATGTCCGCAGCTCATCGTTGTCGAACCGGACTTTGAGGAGTATATCAAGTATTCAAACCTTGCGAAAAAAATATATTATCGTTATACCGACCGCGTCGAGCCGTTCGGACTGGACGAATGCTGGCTTGATGTGTCGGGCAGCACTCTGCTGTTTGGCTCTGGCTGTGATATAGCTATGAAAATAAAAGAGGACATCAAGCGAGAGCTAAAGCTGACGGTGTCAGTAGGAGTATCCTTTAACAAGATTTTTGCCAAGCTCGGTTCTGACATGAAGAAGCCGGACGCTGTGACATATATCCCGGAGGACGGCTTTAAGGAGAAAATCTGGGGACTTGACGCATCGGAGCTTCTGGGTGTGGGCAGAGCCACCGCAACAAAGCTCAGGCAGCGCGGCGTAAATACAATCGGAGATTTGGCAAACACACGTCCGGAGCTTTTAAAGTCATGGCTTGGAATAAACGGCGTACGGCTCTGGAACTACGCCAACGGCCGCGATTATTCAGAAGTTGCCATGTACAGCCAAACACCGCCGATAAAGTCTATCGGACACGGAATAACCTGCACTGCCGACCTCGGCAGCAACGCCGAAGTATGGAAGGTTATTTTCAGCTTGACCGGAGACGTGGCGCACAGGCTTCGCAAGCACGGACTGCTCGCCGAAGGCATAAGCATCGCCGTGAAAGATATCGGGCTGCGGCAAAGGGAATTTCAATGCCGTCTTAACCGCCCTGCCCGAAATGTGAGGGAGCTGTCAAACGCCGCTTTTGAACTGTTCAAGTCAAAATATAACTGGGATAAGCAGGTCCGCGCATTGTCCGTACGTGCGATAAGTCTGATAAATGACACAGAAGCCAATCTGCAAATAAGCATGTTTGAAAATGTAAACCGTGACCTCAAGCATGAATCAATAGAATGTGCAATGGAAAATATCCGCTCCATGTACGGCAAGAAATCCGTAACCTTCGCACGGCTGCTCGGAGATTTAAAGCTGCCTGAAAAGGAAAATGTATGTATGTTCAAGCCCGGAGGCTTTGCTGCCGCTAATCCGTGATTGCAGTATGTCTGTACTCTACCCAAGGGTTATCACTCCTCATTATGATGAGCATTCAGAACATTATTTATAGCAGGAACCACGATTTTCTTCCTTGATGCATATGGTTCTATTTTATACCAAATACCTTCATGAACCGCCGTGTTATCAAAAGCGTCTTTTAGCACCTCATCTGCGGCATCGTCTGAAGGGATAAGGCAGGTGAACGAAAGATCGTCATGGATCACATTGATCTGTGCAAATGCCATATCCATCCCGGTTGATTCAAGAGCCGAAGGAAACACCTCCATCATACGCTCAGCCATATCTTTTGCACTCTCTTCATCATATGCGTTGATATTACCAATAGAATACTTTGTGCCATCGGTTTCATATTCCTTATAGTCACTGAAGAATATCTCTTCATTAGTCATTCCCTCATAAGAAAGCGCCGCCTTATACATTTCACTATAAAAGGCATCCACATCCTTTATTCCTGCCAAATTACTTAGTGTCTTCACAGCTTCCCTGTCTGCATAAGTGGTGTTCTCTGATTGAAGATTTTTTGTATCCGAAAGAATTGATCCCATCATGACTAAAGCAGTTTGTCGGTCGGGTGTAACTCCATAGTTACGATAACGTATCCAAATAATAGTGGCCGTTGATCCGAGAGGTCTTGCATCATAGATGAGTTGTCCTGATGTTGTTATTGTTCCGTCTGCGTGATGATCAATAATACCGATAATATTCGCATCCTGCAAACCCTCCACAGATTGCATATATTCGCTGTGATCCACCAAAACCATATTACATCCGCCTGCATCTTCAAGCAGCATCGGCGTCTCAAGCTCGGCGACATTCAATATATAGTCGCTCTCATTATTTATACTTCCAAGAACAACCGGCTGTGCATCGTATCCAAGCTTACATAACAGATTTGCATATGCGATAGAGCTTCCGACAGTATCAGAATCGGGGATTTTATGTCCTGCCACATATATTGTTCCTGTAATCTTACCAAGGCCATCCAAATCGCTCCTGTTTAACATGACATTACATTCTTGTTCAGCCTTGTACCTGTTGGATTCGACAGCAATCCCTGCGAAAAAAACACCTGTTGCCATGGTAATAGCAGCCAAAATAGCCACCAACACTTTATATTTATTTCTTTTATTTACCATTTATACCAACTCCTCTTATACCAACTCCTCATACTTTTTCTGTCGTATCATTTATTCCATATTCTTTTAATACTCTTGACATGACCATTTTGTTCTCAAATTCTATGCCTGACATATTCTTAATGTTTTTCACTACAAATTGCCTTATAATTATCTCTGTTGGCATAAAAGTTATATAACATTTAAAGTATACTATATTATAAAATAATAATCAACATATTTCATTACAATTTTTAAAGTCTGTTTTCTTTCACCTAATTATAAAAAATCCGGATTGCTGTAAAATATAATATGCGACTTTTCTTGCTTTTCAACAATACAGCACATATTAAACTGTATAAATATTTAGTTATAATACCTCATGTATATTTTGTCAATATAAAGTCAAAACGGGACGAAACGACATTTTAGTTTACATAATATCGCCGAATAGTAATTACACTGACCGACCTGCTGAAAAAGCATTTTGACGACAAAGAAAACGACCTTATATGCAATGTCGGCGAAAACAGTGATGAATTATATTTATTTTTGATGAACAGAAATGACATCGGTGAAATAGAGAAGGAAGTTGCCGATTTTATGGAGGAATTCAGAAATACAGATGTCGAGTACAGCGGCGGAACAATAAGAGCGACCTGCAGCGCAGGAATTGCGATATGTCCGAGAGACGGCAGTGATTTCCAGGCGCTTTACGAGGCCGCCGATACATCATTATATGATGCAAAAGAAGGCGGTCGTGACAGATATGCCGTATACGCCGGAGAGTAATATTAAAGCATACACGTTTTTAACCGAAAAACAAAAAACACAGGCTCTCATCAAATTGGGTAACTGAGCTGATTTTTCTCTCAAGCACGCAAAACGCAGTAATACTGCGATTTTGCGTAGCTGAGGGTGCAGAGAAGAACCCTTTAATTTTCAAGGTGCAAATTTTAAAAAACGGCATAGGAGCAATTCCCATGCCGTTGTGTGCTTACTTGACCGATAAACCTGAATTTATCATCCGAATCCAACGATATTTTTCTATTAAATCTAAATTATCTTAAACAGAGGCGTACCGGAATACACGAGAGGATTATCCTGTACAAAAAATACCCTGCCGTTCATAGGCGCAATGATTTCATCGATTACATCCCCTTCATACGGGTCAATTATTTTCGCCATCAGATCGCCCTTATGAACAGCTGTGTCAGGCTCGGCAACTCGTCTGAATATTCCTGCATAATGGGATTTGACCGACACCATTTCATTGTCGGAAATCACTGATGAAATATATCCTTCATGATTTGGTTTTTCTGTTATTATTCCGGACTTGCTCAGAAAGTTCAATATGCCCTGTATTGCAAATTCGCAGCTGTTGTCATCAATGCGTTCTGTACAGTTTGTATAGAGTGAAAAAGCATTACACTCCCAGAGCTGCCAATTATAATTCAGTGTTGTGGTATCATACGGCCGTGGCTGACGAAGAACAACATACGGAAGTCCAAACATTTTGGCAAGCTCAACGCTCTCATAACCTGTTTTCATCATTTTTACGTGAGGCACAAACCTACCCGGCATATAAAAGCTTGCAAACTGAATTCCGTACTTATAACCGCTTATATTGCTGAACACTCCCGCTGCAATTCTTTGGGTTGTCTCACCCTTATCATAGCCGGGAAACATTCTGTTTATATCAGTATTATCGGTCGGCCAGAAACGCTTTCCTATATTCATAGAAGACGGGTTTACACTCGGAATTACCATGATTGATTTGCCGCTCGCTATATATCCGCCGCTTTCAAGCTCCTTGAGACGTCTGACAAGCTGCGAGCATATATACACCTGCTGTATTTCATTGCCGCGCATTGCTCCGACAATACACACCGACTCTGATTTTTCGCCGTTACCGAATTCAAAGCCTGTAATCCTCATATTGTCACGATAAAGTGACTTCAGCTCAAAAATTATTTTTTTATTCATTTAAGTCGCCTCCTATATTTCGAGTATTCTCGCTATCAGCGAGCCTTCGTCAACAACCGGATATTCACGAAGAGTAAATACAAGTCCGCTGCAGGGCGACAGAACCTCATCCTCAAGCATACCCGTAAGAGGGTTAACAATATCACCGATGCGGTCACCGCATTTAACATTTTTGCTGTGCGTTACCGCCGGGACAAACAAGCCCGAAGTCGAAGCATTTATAAACCCAACATTGCCGTCGGTTGAAACAATCGGTTCGCGCGGCGAAACAGTATCACCGCTCCATATACCAAGATCCTTCATCAGGCACAGTATACCGTCAACCAGAGCGCTGCAATAATCAAGGGTTATACGCATACCGACTCCCATTTCAACAACAAGCGTCCGTGTTCCAACCGTATTCAGAGAGTGCGCCAATGTCGACTGAAGCACGGTTGCGGCACTGTGAACCCATACAAAATCAATATTCAGCTTTTTGGCAAGCGGAACCAGCTCGTCCGCCATTTGTTCACTTATTCTGACCTGCGGGATTTCACGCAGAAAAATATTACTGGCATGAATGTCAACACAAATATCACTGCCCTTTATATCCTCCGCAATTTTATACGCCACATGTTCAGCCATTGTTCCGCCGCAGGCTCCCGGAAACGTCCTGTTCATATCAAGGTCAAACCCCGGTATGCCGCGGGTAATCGAATCAATACCAAGCGGATTGAGCGCCGGATAAACATCAACTATGCCGCTGAGGCTGCCGATGTCCTTATTAATACGGCGTATAAGCTCATAGCACACATACTGTCCCTCAAGCTCATCGCCGTGTGTGCCTGTCACCACACTTATGCGTTTGGTGCCAGGAGTCACAGTCTTTGGCGCTATATGCTGTTTTTGGATTATCAATTTCTCGTCTATCGGCAAACCGACAGACACCACTGTTTCTATCATTGAGTTAAATCTCCTTTTTATGCTTTAAGCCAAATCACTGCTGAGCGCTTTCCGCCTCAACACGGCTCATGACCGACATTTTCTGATTGCCACCGCCGTAGAATACACCCTTATTTATCAGACAATCCTTTGCGTCACGGCCATGACTTAGCTTAATATAATTTTCTGCGACGAGGGTACGGTTTGTCGGGTCGAATCCGTACCAGTATTTTCCGCAAAGAACTTCAACCCAAGCGTGGCTTTCGCCCTCCCCGACCAAAAGTCCGGTAACATACCGGCACGGGATTTTGTCAATTCTGAGCAGCGCAAGCATAATATGTGCAAAATCCTGACATACTCCTCCGGATTCTTTTAACGCCTCCCCCGCTGCTGTACCGGTATGAGTGACGCCCTTTTTATACTCAAGGTCAGCCGCTATACGGTCATTCAGGAATAAAGCCTTGTCATATGCCTTCGAGTACTTATCAAGCCGCACTTTTTCATAGTAATTGCTCACTGCATCGTCCTTTGTGGTCAGCCTTGTCGGATACTTGTATATCGCTGCCTTGCTTAAATCCTCATCTTCAAGAATTTCTTCATACACATTCAATCCGGTAACAGCACTGCCGAAAATATCAAGCGAAAACACCTTATGATTTTGGAAAATCTGACCTACATACATTTTGTTCCCAAACTCGTCAAAGCTCTCGCTTAATGTGTCATACGGCGAAATCCTTATATCCAGATCGATTATTCTCTGGCGTGCTGTGTCCTGCGGTATACAGTGCAGAGTGAAGTAACTGCGTACCATCTGATTTTCGGTCTCATTAGTCATGCTGTAACAGAACTTTAGATTTATATTCATATCTGAACCTCACAATTCATATATCATTTTTAAGTTTATTAACTAATTATAATATATTTTAAAGGTTCCTGCAATACATAACCCTATTCCTGTAATAATTTTGAAAGCAGATTGCAGCCGCTTTCATAGTTAACAGCATCACGCTCGAACATTGTATCAAGCGTATCTATAACCGCCCGGTTATATCTGATATTCGACCTGTTTAATACAATATCCAGCTTGCTCAGCTCGGTTCTGAGCTCACCGACCGGATATTCAAACCTTAAATACAAATCCAGCCGCTCGCTTCGCTTTCCAACGCGTATGATATTGCGGATTTTTATATCAAATATTGTGTCGTCAACACAGCCCCAGAACGCCAGAATATGGTCAATTGCAAGCTGCAGGTCTATAACCGGCGAATCGCTTTCCTTTGCGCGCTTCAAGTCATATACCGCAAGCTGAACATACGAGAGGGTATCTGATCCGATTGTATCACGAATGATTATTGCATTATCATATGCGTGATTTAAGATACCGACTATAGAATTCTGGTCATTCTCGTCAAAAGCATACCTATACATAAAATCATCTTTTGACGCGTATATACACGGTATTCCTATCTGCTCGCATATCACTTTGTAATATTCATCGTCATGGTCAATCATGTTGTCATAGCCCTTTATGTACGTTTTTATCGTCGTAAACGCGCGTTCCATATAGCGTCCGAGCCAATATAAGTTGTCTGATTTTTCTACTGTGATAATACCCATGTGTCTTTAAACCCTCCTCCTTGAGATGAATTAACTATGAATGAATCCGGATTACGTGAAAACCTTGTAAGCCCGCTCTTCCACACCTTGACTTCGCCGTCTGTCAGAACAAACGAACGAAGATCCGCTTTTCTGGGAACCGGAGTTCCGTTCTCAATAATATCAATGTCATAGAAATCAATTACTTCCTGGGCAATAAAGCGGCGCGGCTCATTCCTGAGCATCGCAATAAATTCCGATTTTTTCTTGCTGTCAAGACTGTTTCCGAATACAACTCCGTATCCTCCCGCCTCTGCAACATCCTTGATTACAAGATTGTCAAAGTTGTCAAGCACATATTTCATGTCCTCCTCGTAATACGGAAGATAAGTCGGTGCATTGTTGAGTATTGCGTCCTCGCCGAGATAGTATTTAATCATCTTAGGCACGAAGTAATATATTCCCTTGTCATCGGCTATTCCGTTACCCGGAGCATTTATTATGGCTACGTTTCCCTTCTTGTACGCTTCAAACAAGTGCGGCACTCCGATGAGAGATTCTTCATTAAACGCCATCGGGTCAAGATACTCGTCCGAAATCCGGCGGTATATCGCACCGACTCTCTGTTTTTTACCATCGTAGTCGAGATAATACAGGTTATCATGCTCAACCACAAGGTCTGAGCCGGTTGTCAAAACACTCCCGGTCTTTTCCGCAAAATACGAATGTTCAAAAAACGCTGCATTATATCGGCCGGGCGTTAAAATAACATTTATTCCGCCCGTGTTCACATAATCCATAGTCTTTTTAAGGAGCTCCGCGTAGTCGCGGTTATCCTCAACTGCTGTCTTTTTGAAGGTTTCAGGACTTGATATCCTGCATATCTCACGCGCAATCATCGGATATGAGGCTCCTGACGGAACCCTGAGGTTGTCCTCCAAAATAAACCACGTATCATTCTTTGACTGAACCAGGTCAATTCCAGAAATATGCGGAAATATCCCCCTCGGCGGCATTATGCCCTCACACTGCGAAAGATAGCCCGAAGCGGAAAACACAAATTCCTCAGGGATAACGCCGTCTTTGATTATGTTCTTTTGATTATATATGTCGCCGAGGAACAGATTCAGCGCCGTAACACGCTGAACAAGTCCTCTGTTGAGATAGTCGAATTCCTTTTTGGGTATAACACGGGGGATTGGGTCAAAAGGAAAAAGCTGTTCATTGAATACACCGTTTTTGTATATTCCGAACTTTACCCCGTAACGTGCAAGAAGCTCATTCACGGTATTTGCGTTTGCATATAAATTTTCCATGCTTCTTCATCTCCTTTTAAAATAAAAAAGAACAAGTCGCTCCGATCCGGCGGAACGTCCTTGTTCTTTATAAATTTATTAAATTAAACCCATGTGTTTTTCAACTTTTAAAAGTTAAGTAAATTATACCATTATATCCTTATTTTGTCAACTAATTAAAAGCATTAAATTTTGTATTAAAATCCTATCGCGATTTGTAGGTATACACAAAAAATCTGCCGATCACTCTGCCGCTTCTCCGGCTTTCTCGATTTTGTCAGTTTCTCCAAATTCATCAGTTTCTTCAAATTCATCAGTTTCTTCAATAGTGACTTCACGGGCTATGTTTTCGCTGCAATACCATGTCACCGTTACTCTGACGGTCTCGCCCGATATAATATTATGGTCAGTCGTCTTTGACAGAACCTTTGCCTCCTTCGGAACCTCCGCTTCAACCTGCTCCGTCAGCTCCCTCTCGCCCAGTTCAACCGCCTCGCTTACCGTTCTTTGCTTTTGGACAGTATTATATCCGATAAAATCATAACGCTTGCCCCCGACTTCAATATCCCTGCCTAAAATATTTGTCTTAAATACATAGTCCGTGCTTCTTTCCTCAAATCTGGAATAGTCGATGTTATTCCTTGGAAACAAATCCACGCATTTGCCAAGCACATCAATCCCGAAAAACGTCTTTACATTATCGCTGTATTCACGCTCCGAATAAACCAACGGATAATCCGCCTCTTTAGAATATTGGGTCTTTGCCCAAATTTCGCCATAGGCATGAACCGTTCTGAATCCGCCGTACATACTATCCATTATTCCGCTGACAAGCAGGTCGCCCTCACGTACTCCATCGCCCTTTTTGACCATTGTCTGGCCCTGCTTCACCTGCATTTCGTCAATAACTCCGTCTTTGAGCGCAACAACATTGCACGGCTCCTCCGTTTCGTGCGGTATACTCTCGCTGTCTATTCTTTCAGCCACCTCAATATACACACGGCTGCCTCTGACATTCACGCCCAGCCACGAGACGTCCTCGTCCATTATCATAATTTTATTTCTGATTTCGTCCGACACAATATCGGAAGCCCTTACGCCGATACTCAGCCCCACCCGGCTTAGCTCATCAGCAATCTGCTCTGTCGGAATTCTTTGATTGCCTGTTATTTCTATCGACATAACATGAGTTGAGGTATAATACATAATCCCAACAAACAGCAGTACGGCAAACACCAGCGGCCAGCGGCTGCGGTACCGCTTGCATAAAAAGCCGAGTCCGACGCGTCTTTTTATCCTGACCCTTGTCGAGGTTATTCTTGCAACGTCACGTATATCAAAAAAGTCCGAAGTCGCCAGCTTGGCAGTGATTATGCCCCTGTCCGATTTCATATCCCATATTGTCATATTTCGGCGTATACATATATTTATAAACCGCTCTGTAAACCGTCCGGAAGCGGTTATAACAAGATAGCCCTTTATAAAGTTTAATATTCGTATGAAAAGCATTTAAACCTCCCTGTTATATACAAAAACGCGCGGGTCATCGTCCTAAGCTCCAGATTTTTACCCTCAAGCTTCACATTGAGCGCCTTGCACTTTATACGTATGACTGTATCTGTATATTCAAGAATTCCTATATAGTTTTCAATCGTGATTTCTCTGTCACCAATCATTGACACAAGAGGCACGCCGAGCATTACGTCCTTTGATATATCGACCGCATCCGCTATCTTTTCTTTTAAGGTATCTTCGTCGCGCTCCTTTTTCTGACCGCCGCGGCCTTCTATTTTGCTTCGTCTTTCTCTGTTCTTCATCTTCATCATCCTTTTGACCGAAACTCTGCGCTTATCTAACTATATGCGGGAATTGTTTTTATATTCCCATGTAACTGTTATAGCGGCAAGTGCGTATGTGCCAAGCCAAGCGCTTTTGCCATATTAACTAAGGTCAATGCAAAAGTAAAGAAAACTTATGTGTTGACTTTTATCATGTGCTGTGCTAATATATATGTATAAATTCAGTTCGTACTGACTGCAAGGGAGCTTCCAAGCGGAAAGGCGAAGAATAGCATATACTCAATATTTTAAGGCGAACCTTTTTGATATGCCTTTGTTTACTGTGATTATTCTTCCTCCCCGGCGTCGGTATCGGGGAGGATTTTTTATACAGATTTATAATAAGAATTTTGTACAAGACAGGAAGTGAAGCAGTGGCAGCAGCAAAAACAGACCCAAGCTTAAACCGCATTGCGCTAATCGGCATTATTGTTGAGGACCTTGAAATGACCGACCGCATCAATGAGATTTTGCACGAATACCGCGAGTATATAATCGGGCGCATGGGAATTCCTTACAAAAGCCGCGGCGTTGCAATAATCAGCGTGGTTATTGATGCACCGGGCAACGAAATTTCCGCGCTTTCGGGCAAGCTCGGAATGATTAAAAATGTTTCATCAAAGGTTCAGTATACCAACGTAATGTAATATAATGTGAATGTAAAGGAGAAAATTTATGGAATCATATAAGTATGATGTGAAGTCAATGAAAGCCGAGGAGTTTATCAACGACGGCGAAATCAATGATACATTAAAATATGCAAGCGAGAACAAGAACAACCGTGAGCTGATCAAGTCGATAATCGAAAAGGCGCGTGAGTGCAAGGGCTTAACTCACCGTGAGGCAGCAGTTCTGCTCGAATGTGAAATAGAGGATCTGAACAATGAAATGTACGATCTGGCACGTGAGATAAAGCAAAGGATTTACGGCAACCGAATTGTTATGTTTGCTCCGCTCTATCTCTCAAACTACTGCGTCAACGGCTGTGTTTACTGTCCGTATCATGCGAAGAACAAGCATATCTGCCGCAAGAAGCTGACACAGGAGCAGGTTAAGGCGGAAACGATTGCTCTCCAGGACATGGGTCACAAACGCCTTGCCCTCGAAGCCGGCGAGGATCCTGTCAATAATCCGCTTGAATATATCCTTGAGTGTATTGACACAATCTATGGCATAAAGCACAAAAACGGCGCTATCCGGCGTGTCAACGTAAACATCGCGGCAACCACCGTTGAGAACTACAAGCGCCTTAAAGAAGCAGGAATCGGAACATACATATTGTTTCAGGAGACTTATAACAAAGAAAACTACCTACAGCTTCACCCAACAGGCCCGAAGCATGACTACGCCTACCACACAGAGGCGATGGACAGAGCTATGCAGGGCGGTATTGACGATGTAGGCTGCGGCGTTCTCTTTGGACTTAATCTTTACCGCTATGATTTTGTCGGTCTGCTCATGCACGCCGAACATCTTGAAGCGACTTTCGGCGTAGGGCCGCACACAATCAGCGTTCCGAGAATTTGTCCGGCAGAGGATATTGACGTTGACGACTTCTCAAACGCCGTATCTGACGATATATTTGAAAAAATCGTTGCTATTATACGAATTGCGGTTCCGTACACCGGCATGATTATTTCAACACGCGAGAGCAAGGAAAGCCGCAGACGTGCGCTTGAACTCGGAATTTCACAGATAAGCGGTGCTTCAAGCACAAGCGTCGGCGGTTATGTAGAGCCTGAAAAAGAAGAAGAAAACACGGCTCAGTTTGACCGCAGCGATACCAGAACTCTTGACGAGGTCTTGAACTGGCTGCTTGAGCTTGGATATATACCGAGCTTCTGTACAGCCTGCTACCGTCAGGGCAGAACAGGCGACCGCTTTATGCCTCTTGCGAAGTCGGGTGCAATCCAGAACTGCTGCCAACCGAACGCACTTATCACACTTAAAGAATATCTTGAGGACTACGCAAGTGAGGACACCAAACGAAAGGGCGAAAAGGTAATCGCTGAAGAAGTCAAAAAAATCCCGAACGAAAAGGTTCGGAATACAACTATTGACTATCTTTCGAAAATCGAACAGGGCGAAAGAGATTTCAGATTTTAAAATTATTTGTATGTATGTATAAGGGGTTGCTGCAATAAAATGCAGCAGCCCCTTGTTCGTGATACAAATTATAGTTTGTAAGTATTATTCGCCCACCCAATTGCGCTCGCCGCCTCCGCCCCGAGCGCTCTATCGTGTCTCCTTACAGGAGACGCGATTTAGGGGATTTCATCCCCTAATACCCCTGAATACGGGGTTTTAGGGGCAGCGCCCCTAATAACGGCTTCCCCGGAGGGGAAGATGTTACCCGCCCGGGTCTGGCGGGCGGAACTGGGCTAGGCTTTATTAAGTCAAACTAAAATTTTTCAATGTCGTTTTTTAAACATTTCTAAAATTCTATTTACAACATGGCTCATATTTGGTATGATTATCCTAAGAAACAAATTATATTATTTTTTCACGTTCGCAGTGAAAATTCAAATTAAAAGGAAAGGATATGTTTTTTATGAAAAAGCTATTAGCAGCAGCATTAACAGCAGCCATGCTTGTCGGAAGCGCCGGCACTGCACTTGCAAACAGCACTTCGACTTCGTTTGACGTGGGAGACGACATTGCCGGAGCGGTTACCTCGGACGGTACACTTATGATGTGGGGCAAAAACGAGTACGGCGAATTTGGGAATGGAACGACAAGTATTCCCGAATACGGAACAACAGTGGAATTTGAGAAAACCGCGGAGGATATAAAGCAGATAGCCTTCGGCACATATTCATCCTCGTATATGCTCAAAACGGACGGAACATTATACGGCAGCGGCAAAAACTACGGGTATGCCTTGGGCGACGGAACAAACGAGGATAAAACAACGCCTGTGAAAATCATGGAGGATGTTGTTCTGGTCGGTGCCGGAAGTGAATATGCGCTTGCGCTCAAGTCTGACGGTACACTCTGGGGCTGGGGTGATCCGGTGTTTTTCGGACAGGAAACAAACGGCATTATCAAAACACCCGTAAAGATTTATGACAATGTCCGTTACTTCTCCTGCGGAGCGCAACATTGTGCTCTTATCACCTCGGACGATAAGCTTTACACCGCCGGAAACGGCTCTCACGGCGAAAACGGCACAGGCACGGACAGCGGAATTTACGAGGTGGGATTTACTTATGTTATGGATAATGTAAAAACCGTATCGTGCGGCGCATACAATACACTTGTTGTTGACAACAACGGCGCGCTGTGGAGCTGCGGCAGTAATACCTATGGCCAGCTTCTTGGCGGCGCAACAGGCGATAATGCCTTGTCGCTGCAAAAGGTTATTGACAGCGGGATTAAAAGTGCGGCAGTTTATAAGGACGACTCGATTTATATTACGGAAAACGGCGAGCTGTACGCCGCGGGTGATAATCTTTGGGGACAGTTCGGGCTTGGCTGGGACAAAACGCCGTATGAGGACGCGGGAAAAATATATAAAATTGCCGATAATGTGACGGACGCGGCGATAGGCTGGCAGAATGTGCTTTACAGAACGTCGGACGGAACGCTTTATATGACGGGCAGTAATGTCGGTAACGGCTACAATATGGCATTTTACGGAACAAAGCCAATGCTTGAAAATGTTGCGCAGAATTTTGAGCCGCAGATAACAGCGGCAAAAGCAGAAAATAAAATAGTTCTTCAGATTGGTTCGGATAAGCTTTCAAATAACGGTGTCCAAACAACACTTGACGTTCCGGCTCAGACTATAAACGGCAGAACAATGGTACCACTTCGTGCAATTTTTGAGGCGTTGGGGGCAAGCGTAGACTGGGACGATGCAACTCAGATCGTCACATCGGTCAGAGGCGATATAACCGTCACGCTTACGATAAATTCAAACATGCTTTACAGAAACGGCGAGGGCAAGGCGCTTGACGTTCCGGCGCAGCTTGTAGATGAAAGAACGCTTGTTCCTGTACGTGCAGTTGCGGAAGCATTTGATGCAAGGGTTGAATGGGATGAAGAAACACAAACGGTTACTATTACAGACTAAAAAAACAGATATAGCCGATTAATTCAGAGCGCACTTCATATTGAAGTGCGCTCATTTATGATTCAACTGCCTATTTCAGATAGCATTTCACAGGCAAATATAATGCGGAATAATATCCTCATATGTGCCGTCCGGCATATGAAATCCGCCGGGGATAACGCCGAGCTGTGTAAAGCCAAGCTTCTTATACAGTTCAAGCGCGGCGGTGTTCGTTGCAACCACCGCATTAAACTGAAGAATTCTGAAACCTAATCTTCTTGCCTGAATGATGCAATCCTTAACAAGCGCTTCGCCCACATGCCTGCCCCGCATATCGGATGCAACGGCATAGCTTGCATTTGAGATATGTCCGCATCTTCCGACATTGTTGGGATGGAGTATATACATTCCCAGAAGTCTGCCGCTTTCACTGTCAACAGCTGCTCCGCAATACGACTGCTCAGCAAAAAATTTTTCAGCTGCATTATGGTCAAGTTCTTCTGTTTGCGGAAAGGCTATACCGTCACGCACTACCTCGTTCCAGATTTCCTTCATTGAATTAATATCTTTTTCAGTATATCTCTGTATTTTTATTTCCATGATTTTCTATTTATCTTCACGCATTGGCTTTTCTTCGACAACTGCGTTTTCGTCCAGGTGCCTTATGATTTGGCGCTCTGCATTGAAGCTAACGATAAATCCGCACAGCGAGTATAAAAGCAGCAGCGCATACAGCAGAAATACAGTTATAAATGTAGTAAACACCGAGCTTGACAGGACAAAAATGCCTAAGTACACCAGTCCGACCGTCAAAGCAAGCAAAAGTATGATTACTAAAATACTGTACGGCAAGCTAACCAAACAGAACAGCGCAGCGTTTCTGTACAGCTTACCGATTGTCAGCTTATACCGCACCATGAGCGGATACAGAAACAGATGTAGCATGGTATAAAACAAAAACAAGCAATAGACTAAGTACTTTGCATACTTCAGAATATTTGTCTGAGTTGCGTAGAATGTGATTGCATAAAAGAACACAAACAGCATAATCACATCGACTATGAATACAAAGAGCGACTGCTTGAAATTGTCCTTTACAGCGTCCCAGAAATCACTAAGAATAAAAGCGTTTTCCTCACGCGAATAATTTCTCATGATATAGTGCATACCGGCAGTTGCGGGACCCATACCCCAGAACACGGTAAACAAAACGGACACAAACGCACGCAGACAAACGTCAATCACGACATAAATCATGTTAAAATCCGAATTGTTAAAGTCCGGAGTTTGAAGTCCTACAAGCGAAGCAATCTGATCGCCAAAAGTAGTCAATACTGAATTTGACACAGCACCGGCAAGCATAAACATGATAATAAATGTCGGAATAAGCGCAACACAGTATAATAAATTAACCTGAATAAGCTTCCAGAACTTTCTGAAAAATATTTCAAAAAAAAGCATTGCGCCCTCGCTCTTGGGCGCAAGCGGGTCAACCCCTTTTCCGGGCTTGTTATAATTCCGCATGAAAATTCCCATGTTCTTTCTCCTTTTATGACCGCAATCTTTAAGTTATCTCCAATTATTATAATAAATAACAATTAAAATGTCAATAGAAATTCAAGGCAGAACTATAAAAGCAATGTTTACAATATATTCATTGCTTTTTTAAAGCAAATATGATAATATAATATATTAGAATGTTAAATTCAGTAAAAATTTGACGATAGACTAAATATAAAAAGGAAGGTGTATATATGAGTGAGGAAACAAAACAGGACTTGCCGCAGAATATTACAGCAAGCGACAGCTCCTGTGTTTTGAAAAAGACCTCTATCGGCGGTCAGGCAGTTATTGAGGGCGTAATGATGAGAGGTCCTGAAAAAATAGCCGTTGCGGTCAGAAAGCCCGACGGCGAAATAATAGTTGACGAGCAAGAGCTCGGCAAGGGCAGGAAAAGCAAGTTCACAAAGCTCCCGATTATTAGGGGCTGTGTTGGATTTTTCGATTCGATGATTTTGGGTGTTAAGTCGCTTATGTTCTCGGCGAAATTTTTCGACGTGGATGAGGACGGCAACGAAATTGAACAGGAACCGAGCAGGTTTGAGGCCTGGCTTGAAAAAAAGCTCGACTCGGAAGCTGCAATGAATGTAATAATATACTGTTCAGTAATACTTTCACTGTTTTTGTCGGTCGGTCTGTTTATATTGCTTCCGACACTGATTGCTGGATTTTTGACCGACTTTCTTCATGTATCGGGCAACACAATCCTTACACTTATTGAAGGTATAGTTAGGATTGCGATATTCATTGCATATCTTGCTCTGGTATCACAGATGAAGGATATAAAGCGTGTGTTTATGTATCACGGAGCGGAACATAAATCTATATTCTGCTACGAAAAGGGACTGCCGCTTACGGTTGAAAACGTCCGCGTGCAGTCAAGACTGCATCCGAGATGCGGAACCAGCTTTCTGCTTATTGTTATGGTAATAAGTATACTTATATTCTCGATTATACCGTGGCAGCAGGAATCGTTTACACACATACCGCTGATCGGCGGAATATTTGCGGTTATGCCCTGGGCAATATGGAGACTTATACTAAGACTTCTCCTCCTCCCGGTTGTTGCGGGTATTTCCTACGAAATAATCAAATTTGCAGGCCGTCACGACAATTGGTTTACACGCGCTATAAGTATGCCGGGAATGTGGTTCCAGCATATCACGACAAACGAACCCGACGACTCGCAGATTGAGGTTGCTATAGCTTCGCTCAATGCGGTAATACCTGCGGACAAGGATTCCGACAGGTGGTAAGATATAGAAAAAGAGGTGTGGATTATGACACTTAAAGAACTTCGCCGTACGGCTCATGAAAAACTCAAAGAAAACCCCGGCATCGGCTCGCCTGAGCTCGATGCCGACTTGATAATAATGCACGTTCTGGATCTGGACAAGACAGCCCTGCTGACAAGGGATATGAAGATCCCGGACGCGCTGGCTATTGAGGTCAACTCATATATCAACCGCCGGCTTAGCGGTATGCCAGTTCAGTATATCGTTGGAAAGTGCGAATTTATGTCACTGGAATTTATGGTCAGCAAAAACGTACTTATTCCGAGAGCCGATACCGAAACACTTGTTGAGGCAGTAATTGATAAATACAAATCAAGCTCGTCACAGCCTAAAATTCTTGACATCGGCTGCGGCTGCGGCTGTATAGGAATAAGTCTGGTGAAAAACCTTCCCGGATGCACAGTGACAGAATTCGATATTTCAGAGCCGGCGCTCAGACAGGCAAAGCGCAATGCTGAAATACATCAGGTCTCAAAACAGATTGAATTTATACACGGAGATATAAAAAGCGGTCCCGTTGATTTGGGTTTTGTACCGGATTGTATCGTATCCAATCCGCCGTATATCCGAACTGACGACTTGCTCGGTCTACAGCCGGAGGTTATAGAATATGAACCGATTATCGCTCTGGACGGCGGTGACGATGGACTTGACTTCTACCGTGCTATACTTGAAAACGCACGCCCGGTCAAAGGAGGTATAACAGCCTTTGAGGTTGGCTATGACCAGGCAGACGCCGTTGCCGGATTAATGCACGGCAGGGGCTACCGTAATATAGAAATCATTCGGGATCTTTCCGGAATAGAGCGTGTTGTTCTCGGCTATGCAGCCTAAGATTTTTATGAGTAATTGTTTGTATGATATACAATTTATCTGATATTTTACTGTTTCAAAATGGCTGCGGCGCTTTTTTTGTTGCTTCTTAAAAACCTGCACATACAGTACAAACAGTCGTTGTTTCCGACAGATATGTAATTCATTTTTTCCATGCACGAAAGCGTCGCTCTGAAGCCTATTTCTTTCAAAGCTGCCTCAGAGGTCTTGCATAGTTCGCCATAGGGATACGTAAAGACCTGCGGCGAAATTCCGCAGTTTTCTGATAGAAGATGCTGAACCTTTTCAGCATCTTCTATCAGCTTGGACTTATATACTTCGCTTGATTCGTTGATTTTTTGAGATGCGCCCTTTCGCGCATCCTTGTTTTCTTTTTCTCCCGGCAGCATGTGCATATTATAAGTGTGGTTATCTATTTCTACCCGTCCGCTTTCCTTAAGCGTGTTTATATCCTCCCAATCAAGATATGAATAATCCGGGTTCTTATCATCACAATCGGCATACATTTCGCAGTAGCTGCCCACAACAGAAATTACCGCCTTCATATCGTATTTTTCAAGAAGTGGCAGACCAAATACAAGATTATTTCTGAATCCGTCGTCAAACGTCAGAACTATAGGCTTTTCGGGCAAATTCGCTTTGCCATCGACATAGTCTATTACCTCGCTGAGCAGCACAGTAGTATATCCATGTTCTTTAATAAACTTCAAATCGGCTTCGAAATCATTAACCGAAACTGTATATGTATTTATTTTCGACGACTTATCGGTCAATGAATGATACATAAGTATCGGCAGCTCAACCGCAGCTTTTGTATCTGCGGGCATGACAAAACCCGGCGCATTAGCCGAATCACAAATCCAAACCACAGCAAACGCAGCAGCCGTAACCGAAATTACGCCTATCAACACCGCACAGATAAGCGTCCGAAGCCGTATAACAAACATAAAAAATCACCCCATATATCTAATGATATTAGAGGTGAAATAATAGTATTCCGTTTTTTATTTTAATACTTAATCTGATATATGTATGCCGGAATTAACGGCACCAAATTTTCATCCCATACAAATATTTTCACATACGGGTTTGTACAATCCTCAGGCACAGTGACAGAACCCAGCGTAAAGCTTGAGGAACTATTTCCGTACAACTTTCCGTCCGTAATTACAGCTCCGCAGAATTCATCTTTATAATCGTCGTAAAGAGCCATTACAATTCTTACATTCCGATCTGAAGTGTTGTTCTTTACCGAAACCTTCGCCGAAATACTTGTTACTTTAAGATTTGCATCAACTGTCAGTTTCGGCTCGAAGCTGCCTAAAAATATATCCGGCTCAGGAACAGGTGTTGCACTTGGCACTGCTGTCGGCGTTATGCTCGGTTCAGGCATGGGTGTTGCGCTTGGCTCAGCTGTCGGTGATATGCTCGGTTCAGGCATAGGCGTTGCGCTTGGCACTGCTGTCGGCGTTATGCTCGGTTCAGGTATGGGCGTTGCGCTTGGCTCTGCTGTCGGCGTTATGCTCGGTTCAGGCATGGGCGTTGCGCTTGGCTCTGACGTTGGCGTTATACTCGGTTCAGGCATGGGCGTTGCGCTCGGCTCTGACGTCGGCGGCGGACTTGCGCTCGGATCCATAATTCCGACTATTCTCTGCATATCAAGAAGTCCGTAGCCAAACTGGTCATTTCTTCCGCCGGCATCAACAGTGCCTAAGCGTTCAGACGTTTCCGCAATAACCTTAAGGAATTTGTCCGAAGTAATATCGGGGTCAAAATACTTTGCCACGGCGGCCGCAGCAGTAACATGAGGTGCAGCATATGATGTACCGCTTCCGTAAACGTATGTATAATTTAATATTGTATTACTGCCCGAAGTCGTTTTTGAAATATATGTACCATACACGGTTTCTCCCGGAGCTGCAACATCCACCGATTCATTATACTGCGACTTTGAATAGCGACCCTTGTTTTTATTAACTCCGCCGACACCGATTACACCGTCAAACCCGGCAGGATATAAAATCTGTGAGCTGTTGTAATTCCCGGCAGCGGCAACAACAATTATGCCATGCGCCAAAGCGTCCTCAACTACGGCTTTAATGCTTGCCGATTCAACGGTCATACTAAGGCTCAGATTGATTACATCACAGTTGTATACATGAATTGCATCGTATATTGCACGATAAAGCTTTAAGGTATTTGAATCGCTGCTGCTGGTGTTGAATATCTTAAACGGGATAATAGTGCAGCTGCTGAGCATACCTGCGGTACCCATATAATTATTAATATCCGACGCGATTACTCCGCTGACAAATGTCGAATGGCCTATTGTATCATAGACATTTGTATCGGTGTAGTCGCTTCCTGTTTCAATATTGCAGGTTATATCCGGATGTCTGGACGGATTTCCGCTGTCTACTACTCCGATTTTTACCGAATTTGCAGCTATGCTGTACTTCCATAGGTACGGCGCATTAACAAGTGTCATATTCCACTGGTTCTTATAATAAAAATCGTTCGGCGTTTCAAACCCCGCTGTTGCGCTCATTTCTACGCCGTTCTCCCCGCTGTAATAATCCGATGAAGCCGCTTCTATCTCCTGACCTATAGGCATAACCTCATAATCAGGCAGTGAAACAATATAGTTCGGCTCAATATACTCAACATTCTCGTCAGATTCAAGACAAGAAATATATTCACTGTCATTTGAATTTATCTTAAATAAATTCTCCTCAGGAACTGCGGGTTCAATAGGATTATCGTCAGACAACGCCATAACGGGAGGCGTTTTGAACTTGACAATATACCCGTCATATCCCTCTGCAAAGGCGCAGGGATATGTCCCGAACAGACAGATTATACATGTGAAAAATATACATATGCAAATTCTTGTTTTATTCATCATATATTATTATCCTCTGCATCTTATACTCCGGATTTATCATTTTTCTGATTTCTGTCCTTCGTCTGTGCAATCATTAAATTCAGATTCGTATTCCGGCTCAGCCCGATATCCGTTCTTGGACGGAGCCTTTCCCTTATCAAGGCTGAAAGAAAACTCGGCAAACTCGCCTTCTTTGCTCGTTACCCTGACGTCTTTACCATGTGCGGCAAGCATACTCTTTACGATATACAAACCAATACCGGTTCCTTCTTTGTTTATACTTCTGGATTTGTCCACCTTATACAGCCTTTCAAATATAATCTTCTGCTGTTCTTCAGGAATTCCTACTCCGGTATTATGGACGCTTATCATAACCTCAGAGCCCTTCGGACGGGTTGAAACAGTGATTGTGCCATGCTCATAGGTGAACTTTATAGCGTTGTCAATCAGATTTGTTATCACCATCTTTATCTTGTCCACATCTGCTCTTACATAACATACGTCCGATTCAAACTCCAGATTTATATCAAGGTTTCGCTTGTCTATCTTAGGACCGAGTCCGATAATAATAAGCCGTATAACCTCGTTTACATCAAAACTCGACATGGCAAGATTAACCTTGTCCGTCTGCATTCGGGTTATGTCCAAAAACGCATTAACCAGTCTTGACAGGCGTGTAACCTCATCTCTGACTATCTTCAGATAGTCTTTCTGTTTCTCCGGGGGAATTGTATCGTCTAAAATACCGTCTACAAATCCGCCGATTGTCGTCATAGGCGTTCTGAGCTCATGTGACACATCGGATATAAAGTTCATTCTTATATCCTCGGATTTTTCAAGCTCGTCTGCCATATTGTTAAAGGCGTCTGCCAGCTCGGTAATCTCGGTTACGTTTTCGTCAACCCGGTCAATTTCAACTCTCGACGACAGGTCGCCCTTTGCAAATTCCTTGGCTCTGCTGCTCACACGCTTTATAGGATTAGCGAGAATTTTAGACAGCATGTATGACAAAATAAACGACACAAGCAGTACGACAAGCGCAGAGAACAATAGTATCTTGAAAAGCTCCATAAGCATACTTCTTCTCTGCGGAATCGGAACACTTATCAGAACTGCACCGTGAACTTCCCTGTTTCCGTTATTGATAACCGGCACTTCGAGCGTGAACATTGTCTCATTAAACACACCGTTCATAGTACCTACAAAAGTAATTCTTCGTCCCGACAGCACCTCGCGCAGATATTCCATGTCAAGATTATTCCTGTTCTGGTTCTGGAGATAGCCGCTCTCTTTGGTATTGACAAGCACGTTTCCGTTAACATCAGTGACAATAATATGACTGCTGCTGCTTTTTGAAAAACCGTTGAGCACAGAATTCAGGCTCTCCTGTGATATTCCGTTGTTTATAAGCCCGACTATTGAATCTGCATTCTTTGAAAGCGTACTTTCATTCTGCTTTGTGATATAATTGCTCATAAGCACCATCTGAAGCGAAGCCAATATAACTATACCAATCAGCACAGTTGCAAGGTTGGTAAAGAAAACCCTTGAAAATATTGTCTTTCCGAACATCAGTTCACCTCAAACTTATATCCTACTCCCCAAACAGTCTTAAGCGCCCATGCTCTGTTTTCACCATCTATTTTTTCTCTTATTCTCTTGATATGAACATCAACGGTACGTGAATCACCGAAGAATTCATAACCCCATATTTCATCAAGAAGCTGGTCTCTGGTGAAAACCTTGTTTGTGTTCTTCGCCAGGAAATACAAAAGCTCAAACTCTTTGGGCGGCATTTCGACTTTCTTGTCGTCTATGTATACCTCATAAGTCGATTGGTTTATTCTCAAGCCCTCAAAACGCAGCTCGTCATCGGACGCATTGTCGTCAATAACCACCGAACGCCTGAGTACCGCTCTGATTCTCGCGATAAGCTCCTTTGGTTCAAACGGCTTTACGACATAGTCATCTGCGCCGAGTTCAAGACCGAGAACCTTGTCAAAGGTTTCACCCTTTGCCGTCAGCATAATAATCGGCACGTTGCTCTGCGCACGTATTTCACGGCACACCTGCCAACCGTCCTTTATCGGAAGCATTATATCAAGCAAAATCAAATCAGGCTTTTCGGTATTGAATTTTGCAACGGCTTCGTTTCCATCATTGGCAATAACAGCCTCAAATCCGTCCTTTTCAATATACAGCCTCACAAGCTCACATATGTTTTCTTCATCATCTACAATAAGTATCTTTTGTTTGTTGTCCATTTCAGACACCTCCGGCTTTTGCCTTATATTTGGCACTATTATAAAATATTATATCACAAAGTCACATAAATGTCTAAACATTTTATGAACATTTCAAAAATAATTTTAGAACCCGCCGCATATCAATGTTTTTATATGGGAAAATATATCTGTAAGCCTGTTATATAAAATACAAAAAATAAGGAGCAAGACACATGAATACAGATACAGAAAAGACGCAGAAAACACAACAATCGGAAACATCACTTTCAACAGTCGAAAAGCGAATTATGCGCCGCGAACGTGAATCATATGAATATCTGCGTGAGGAAGCGCTTTCCGCACTGGGCGATTTTAAGAGATGCGTAAATAACTTTGACTTTATCTGTGATGAAAAACTGGTCGATGTATGTATATATGATATTCAAAAAGCTATGTCACGCTATGAATACTTAGTCAGCGAACTCAAACGCATAAACAGAAATTAAAAAGGGGTTTCAGGGGATTTTATTCCCCTAAAACCCTATATCAATTCCTCAAAACTCACAATGTATAAATCTGCCGAAGCCCTGAGCACAGCTCTGTCCGCAGCTGAGGCTTTATCCTCAGCGATTACAACATCGAGTCCGATTGACTTTGCCGTCTCAAACGCCTTTAAAATATCCTCGAACAGCACAACCTCATCAACCTGCATATTCATGCGTCTCAAGGTCTCGACATATATTTTCGGGTCGGATTTTCCGCACCCGACCTCATCTGCATAGGTGAACACGTCAAACAGGTCAAGTACTCCGTTGTTTTTAAGACAAGCCTCAGTCAGTTCCTGCGTATTTGCCGTGGCTATCGCAAGCGTCTTGCCGTTTTTTCTGAGCAGCTCAAGATAATCTTTAACGCCCGGCTTCAGACCGATTTCATGTGCATATCCGTCATAAATCATATCGTTCCACGCCTGGTAAATCTGCTTCGGAGACAGCGGCAAATCATAAAGACTGCACACATAATTCGAGCTCTGCTCCATAGACATATATGCAACCTCATCAAGCAGTTTTTGAGGCGTCTCATAATTGTACTTCTTCAGGAAATCAATAAGAAGGTTATCCCAAACCCACATTGAATCAACAAGAGTTCCGTCAAAGTCAAATATAAAGCCCTTCTTTTTAAGCAGTTCGTCTGGTGTAATCACAGATTTTTCACCTTCCCCGCAAGCTGCTTTGCAGCGGAATACGGGTCGCCGCTTGCCATAATACATGATACAACAGCCACACCTTCTATACCTGTACCGTAAAGCTGCTCTATATTATCGGCGTTTATACCGCCAATTCCGACTATCGGAATTTTAACCGCACTGCGAACTTTTTTAAGCATCTCTATGCCGACATCGTTTGCATCGCTCTTTGTCGAAGTATGGAACACCGCTCCCACGCCGAGATAATCAGCGCCGCCTCTTACGGCTTCCTCTGCTTCTTCTACGCTTCCTGCCGAAAGGCCTATTATCTTCTCTTTACCCAGAATCCGCCTTACAACCGAAACCGGCATATCACTCTGTCCGATATGTATGCCGTCTGCATCGACAGCAAGTGCTATATCCAGTCGGTCGTTAATAATCAGCGGTACGCCGCTTTTTGAACACAGCTCTTTAAGTAATACCGCCTCGTTATAAAAATCACGCGTTGAAATATCTTTTTCTCTGAGCTGCACCAAGGTCACACCGCCCCGAATTGCTTCGCCCACAACATCTGCAAGCTTTTCTCTCGGACACATATCAGTATCAGTGACTAAATATGTACTGTAATCTATATTATTCACCGTAAATCTCACTCCTCTTGATGTAGTCCTCGGCGTTCATTGTGTAGACATAATCAAACAGCTTAACTCTGAAGGTTCCTATGCCCTGCTCGGTTTCTTCAACATATTCATGCGCGTATTCTCCGGCAATCCCCAGCATAACCACCGCCGCAACCGCCGCAGTAAGCGGATCGCCCGCCGCCGCAGTTGCGCCTGTCATTGCCGAACACATACAGCCTGTTCCGGTGACGTCACAAAGCATTTCGTGACCATTCTTTACAAACACAATCCGGCTTCCGTCAGAAATTATATCAATCGCACCGGTTGCACATACCGTACATCCGCACTTTTCGGCATAACTTCTCACAAGCTCGCCGAACTCATCCATATTATCATCGTCAACAGCATCGTCTGCCGAGGCGTCAACGCCCTTGCTCTTGACCTCACCGCCGGCAAGCGACTTAATCTCGGAGAGATTACCTCTGATTATATCGGGCTGAACCAGCTCAATCATTTCGCTGCATATCCTGTCACGAAGCGCGGAAGCTCCCGCTCCGACCGGGTCAAGCACAATAGGCTTGCCGAATTCCTTCGCTGCTCTTGCCGCAGTTTTCATCGCTTCAAGATACGGTTCGTCAAGCAGACCGAGATTTATAACCAAAGCGTCGGAAATCCTCATGATATCCTCCATTTCACACTCAATCTCAGCCATAATGGGCGATGCCCCCATAGCAAGCAGCATGTTTGCGCAGTCGTTTATTGTGACGCGGTTTGTCAGGCACTCAACAAGTGGCTTTTCAGACTTCATATTATCAATTAAGTCAATCACATTCTTTAATACTTCATTGTTTCTGTTCATAATAAATCACCTTGTAAATAATAAATTTTGCGCGGTCTATCACTGCGCCTCAATATTTGGCTCAGATGTACGCCATAAGTCATAAAAATGATGTATAGGTCCGCTGCCGTGTCCGATTGAAACCGAATTTTCGATGCCGACCCTTATATACTTCTTCGCCTCTCCGACTGCCTTGGCGGCGTCCATTCCTTTTGCAAGATTTGCGCAGATTGCCGAGGAAATCGAACACCCGGTGCCGTGAGTGTTCTTGGACTTAAGCCTTGTGCCTTCAAATATCTTAATCTCTCCGTCACTGTCATACAAAAGGTCATTTGCGGTATCGCTCAGATGTCCACCCTTGACAAGCACATACCGGCAGCCCAAAGCTCCGATAATCTCAGCAGCTTTTCCCATATCATCGGTGCTGCTTATCTTTAAACCCGTCAGAACCTCCGCTTCCGGAATATTCGGCGTAACCATTGTCGCAAGCGGAATAAGCTCCGACTTGATGAGTCTCACAGCGTCATCGCTCAGCAGCTTTGAACCGCTTGTGGAAACCATTACCGGATCAACAATTATTATCTTCGGAGCATAATGCCTGAGCCTGTCAGCAACAGCGGAAACAATTTCCGGATTGGACAACATACCGACTTTAACTCCGTCAACCCTGATGTCGCTGAACACAGCGTCCATCTGCGCACAGACCATATCCGCCGGTATATCGTGAATAGCCGTAACCCCCATTGTGTTTTGTGCGGTAACCGACGTAATGACGCTCATTCCGTAACCGCCGTGTGCGGCAAAGGTCTTTATATCAGCCTGAATTCCTGCTCCGCCGCCGGAATCCGAGCCTGCAATCGTAAGTAAGTTCTTCATATTAATTAAATCACTCCGAAAGTATCTATAATTTTTATCCGTTAAATTCCAATATCCTCGCCGCCGAGAATTTTGTTCATGTTCTTAACGGCACACTGCTCGCCGCACATTGTACAGGTATTTTCCTCCCTCGGCTTTGAGCTTGCTCTGTATGCCTTGGATTTTTCGGGGTCAAGCGCAAGTTCAAACATCTTATCCCAGTCTATCTCACGGCGCGCGTCCGCCATAGCATTATCCCAATCCATTGCCCCGGGTACTTTCTTCGCAATATCCGCCGCATGTGCCGCAATTCTTGAAGCGATAATACCCTCCTTCATATCCTGCAAATCAGGCAGTCTCAAATGCTCCGCAGGCGTAACATAGCACAGGAAGTCAGCACCATTTGCCGCGGCAATCGCACCGCCGATAGCGGACGTAATATGGTCATATCCCGGCGCAATATCCGTAACCAAAGGACCCAGCACATAGAACGGGGCGCCGTGGCATATGCGCTTCTGTGCAATCATGTTTGCGGCAATCTCGTTCATTGCCATGTGTCCGGGACCCTCAACCATAACCTGAACATTCTTCTCCCATGCTCTCTTTGTGAGTTCGCCCAAAACGATAAGCTCCGAAATCTGCGATGCGTCAGTCGAATCATCAAGACAGCCGGGGCGGCAGGCATCTCCGAGGCTTATGGTAACATCGTACTCGGCAAATATATCCATAACCTCGTCATAGTATTCATAGAACGGGTTTTCGTTGCCCGTCATTTCCATCCAGGCAAAGAGCAGAGCTCCGCCGCGTGATACTATATTCATACGTCTTCTGTTCTTCTTGACCTTTTCGGCTGTAGCACGATTAATTCCGGCATGAATTGTCATAAAGTCAACGCCGTCCTCTGCGTGCTGACGAACCACTCTTAAAAAGTCGTCCTTGGTAATATCCTTAAGCTTCTTTTCACAGTAGCCAATAGCGTCATACACCGGGACAGTGCCGAGCATAGCCGTTGATATGTCAAGAATTTTACGTCTCATCTCATGGGTCTTTCCGTAATTTGAAAGGTCCATGATTGCCTCGGCTTTCATGTTTATAGCCGTTCTTACTTTTTCAAGCTCAAGATCCATATCCGCTGCGTCACGTGAAATTCCGAGGTTGACGTTTATTTTTGTTCTAAGCCCCTCGCCTATGCCCTCCGGCGACAGCGTCTTGTGGTTTTTGTTTGCCGGAATAGCAATCGTTCCCCTTGCAACACGATCCATAAGCGTTTCGATATCCATATGCTCCTTTTCGGCAACAATCTTCATTTCGGGCGTAACAATCCCGCGCTTTGCGGCGTCCATTTGTGTTGTGTAATTTCTCTCCATAATCTGACTCCTTATAATAATTGATTTAGTATAAACAAAAGCGCTTACCATAAATGATAAATATAGTAAGCACCGAATAATATTCAAAATATACTGTGCTTTCCTACGCCGGTATTAACCGTCAGGTTCAAAGGGTCAGGCAAAACCTATCTCAACCGCTGATATAAAGCCGCAGCAGTTCCCCCAGCAATAATATACTGATATTATATACCTATATACTACAAATTGCAAGCATTATTTTAAAAAGCAGCAGTTACAAATTTTACTCTTGTATATGAGGAAGTTTAGTGTTATAATATAGTTCAACGTTTGATATAATTAATCAAACTGACTTTAATTCAGTTAATTTAAAACCGCTAAATAAATTTTGGAAAGAAGCTGATAACGTATGAAACTTTTTAACACACTTACAAGACAAAAAGACGAGTTTGTCCCGATTGAGGAAGGCAAAGTAAAGATGTACTCATGCGGTCCGACCGTATATAATTACTTTCACATAGGTAATGCGCGTCCGTTTATTATATTCGATACGCTGCGCCGCTATCTTGAATATAAGGGCTATGACGTGACTTTTGTCCAGAACTTCACAGATATAGACGATAAGATGATAAACAAGGCAAACGAGCTTGGCATAACAGTCAAGGAGCTTGCCGACCAATATATTGACGAATACTTCGTTGACGCGAAAGGATTGGGTATTCACGAGGCAACCGTCCACCCAAGAGCGACAGAGAACATTGAGGCAATAATTGGGATTATCAAACACTTGATTGAAAACGGCTATGCCTATAATGTTGACGGCGACGTATACTACAGCACAAAAAAATTCAAAGAATACGGCAAGCTGTCGCACCAGCCGCTTGAGGATTTGGAGAGCGGAGCCAGAATTGAAGTCAATGAGGATAAGCAGGATCCGATGGACTTTGCGCTTTGGAAGAAGCAGAAGCCGGGCGAGCCCGCCTGGGAAAGTCCCTGGGGAATGGGCAGACCGGGCTGGCATATCGAGTGCAGCGCTATGGCGAACAAGTATCTTGCAAAGACAATCGACATTCACAGCGGCGGTCAGGATCTAATCTTCCCGCATCACGAAAACGAGATTGCACAGAGCGAAGCGGCAAACGGCTGTCAATTCGCAAATTACTGGGTTCACAACGGCTACATCAACGTTGACAACCGCAAAATGTCGAAATCACTTGGCAACTTCTTCACCGTCCGTGACGTGGCAAAGGAATTTGATTATGAGGTAATCCGCTTCTTCATGCTGTCGGCGCACTACAGAAGCCCGATTAACTTCAGCAAAGACCTTATGGATTCGGCAAAGTCGGCGCTTGACAGAATATATACATGTATGGAAACTCTGAAATTCCTGTCCGAGAACAGCAAACAGGATACGATTAAGGACGATGAAAATCAGGTTAAGCAAGCGTTTGACGGATATAAGCAGAAGTTTATCGACGCTATGGAGGACGACCTCAACACCGCAGACGCAATCTCTGAACTGTTTGAAATTGTCGGCGAGGCGAACAAAAAGCTGACAGCCGAAAACGAGCCGTCAAAGGAAATTCTCGACTACGCTTTGTCTATGCTGAGTGAGCTTGGCGGCGTACTGGGACTTTTAAACAAATCCGACGAGGGCGTTCCGGCTGAGGTTCAGTCACTGCTCGACGAAAGACAGACCGCCAGAGCGGAAAAGAACTGGGCAAAATCCGACGAAATCCGCGACACACTCAAGGAAATGGGCTACGCCGTAAAGGATACCCCCAAAGGTCAACAGATAAGCCGTCTGTAAGATAAATTATTTTTAAAAAACATAAAAATATATAGGAAATAAATATGATAGAATATATTTTAAAGAATATCGGCGGCAAAATGCTCTCCGCAGAGCAATACTCGCCGCTGACACTGGCGTATATCGGCGACTGTGTGTACGAGCTGTACGTGAGGACATATCTGATAAAGGACGCCAATCACAACGTGAACAAGCTGCACAAGAGCGCGACAAAATACGTGTGCTGCAAGGCGCAGGCGGAATTATACCGCAAAATAGAAAACATGCTGACAGAGGCGGAACTCGCCGTATACAAGCGCGGCAGAAACACAAAGTCGCACGTACCGAAAAATTCTGAGATGAAGGACTACCGCATCGCCACAGGCGTCGAAGCCCTTATCGGGCACCTCTATATAAAGGGAGAAAACGAACGGATTTGTGAGTTGCTGAAGCATATTTTTTAGATTTAAGAATAGCGGAGCGCTGCGATAAATTATAGTTTATCGCGCAGTCATTGCAAGCTTAGCTTGCAGCCAAACACCGCCCATGCAATGGGCGGTAATGCAAACTGCGGTAGGTGAGCTGTGAAACA